>WBXJ01000256.1 GCA_008933045.1 Verrucomicrobiota bacterium | reverse complement strand
TCGCTGGACTGGCGTGCGCCCAGTTTCGCGAATCGCTTTAATCATTTCAGCTTCGGTTTGCAATTGAGGTGAGTCTGCTCCAGCCATGTGGAAAATATGTTCCTCGATGATCGTCCCGTGCAGGTCGTCGGCTCCGTGACTCAAGGCGACTTGAGCTAACTTCATCCCCAAACCCACCCAATAAGCAGTGATATGCTCAAAGTTATCCAGATAGGCGCGGCTGACTGCGATCGTCTTGAGGGCGTCCACACCGGTCGGTTTGGTGGTGATCCTTAACTGATTATTGTCGGGTTGATAGGGCAACGGAACGAAACCGACGAAGCCGCGAGTTTCGTCCTGAAGGCCTCTTAGTTGGCGCAAATGATCCACACGATCTTCCAAACTTTCGACATGCCCAAACAGCATCGTGCAGGTGCTACGGTTGCCCATTTTGTGCCAGGTACGATGCACGTCCAAATACTCGGCAGCGGATTCTTTTCCTTTTGCAATACTGGAACGCACCTCGGGTTGAAAAATCTCGGCACCTCCGCCAGTGAGCGAGTTGAGGCCAGCAGATTGGAGCTGGGTAAGGGTTTCAAGAACGGATAATCGGGCCAGCCAAGCCAGATGCAAAATCTCGATCGCGGTAAAGCATTTCAATTGCAGACGCGCATCCAACGCTTTGAGTGCTCTGAGAAAACTTAAGTAATAATCAAAAGGCAAATTCGGATGCAACCCGCCAACGATGTGCAGTTCAGTGATACCCAAGGCGAGGGCTTCGCGTGCCTTTTGGACGATCTCATCCACGCTGAGTTGAAAGCCATCAGCATCTCGTTTCTTTCGGCTAAAAGCGCAAAACTGACAACTGAGAATGCAGTAATTGGAGTAGTTGATGTAACGATTGACGATGTAACTCGCACGGTTTCCCACCTTTCGTGCGCGGGCAAAATCGCCCAACGCCGCGATGGCATTGAGGTCTGGGGATTGCCACATCCTCAACGCGTCGGCCTCGGTGAATCGTTCACCGCCTGCCAACTTGTCGTAAAGGTCGCGTAACGCGCTTTGCCGGAGGGCTACATGCATATGATTGTCGATTTACCAAGTCCAGGTTCGACGCAATCCCGGGAAGAGAACTGAGACGACGGTCGAAATCAAAAATACAATACTGATTAAGGCGTTCAGTCGGAAAAACGCGATGTTAATCCATTTCAAACTTCGACGACTCGCCAGCCAATGCTCGACGATGACACTTCCAAGAATGATTACCAACCCGATTAAGTAGGTGAGACGAAACCCGCAGAGCAACCCGAAGATTGCGAGCATACCCCACGAGACCAGATGCACGAGAAACGCAAACTGAAGTGAGTTGGCAACCCCCCATCGCACCACGAGGGAATGTAGCCCGTTGGTTCGATCAAAGTCGTAATCTTGAGTTGCGTAGATGATATCAAAACCAGTGAGCCATAACACTACCGCCAACGAGAGCACGAGAGGAGATAGTGCAAAAGACCCCTGCACAGCCAGCCAAGCACCCACTGGAGCCAGACCCAACGCGATCCCTAGGAACACATGGGTGAAATCAGTAAACCGTTTGGTGAGCGAATAAAAACAAACCACGATTAAGGCCAGCGGAGCTAGGATGAAACACAACCGGTTGATGTAAAATGTAGTGACCAGAAATGCGGCGGAGCTGAAAAAAAACAAGGTCCACGCGCTGACTAAGGAGATAGTGCCTACCGGGAGATGTCGTTGTGCTGTCCTCGGATTGCGGGCGTCAAAGTGACGGTCCATGATCCGATTAAAAGTCATGGCACACGTGCGAGCAGTCACCATCGCGCTGAGGATCAGCAGGAAGAGTCGCCAACCGGGCCAACCTCCGTGTTCGCGTGCTGCAACAACCATCGCAGCTAGGGCGAAGGGTAATGCAAAAATCGTATGGGAGATTTTAACAAAATCACCCCACTTACTGGCGGTTGCAACGATACTCATACACGACGGTTCAGAGCCTGATCATCAGCCACGGTGAGACCTCTAGTGCTGCCTGATGACTTCAAAGTCCCAGTGCCCTTTGTCGATAAGCTTCATCCGGCCTCCCTCCTATTCGCTGAATCTCCTGCAATGGCATAAAAACCGGCCCGCCAAGAATCGCAGCACCCACAAATATTTCGGCCGCTTTTGCTGCCATCAAAAGGCACGTTAAAACTGCCGCAGGTGTTGCGCCCAAGGCAATAATTCCATGATTTTGCAACAAAATCAACCGAGGTGCCTGCGCATGCACTTGGATATGGGCGAGAGTGCGGTCTCGAATTTCACGCGCGAGCGGCAATCCCGGATCGACATAAGGCACGAGCACGGAAGCTGGGCCACAGCACACGACCTCGTCCGGAAAAATTCGGCGTTCGGCAAAATCACGAGCGCGTGGCGAACAAAGAATCTGATTAGCAGCAGTGGGGTGACAATGACCGACGAATTCAACCCCTTCCAGTCCGAGCAGCCAGGAATGAAAGACCGCTTCGCAACTCGGACGCCGACCGAGACCTGCGACGCGCGATGCCATCAAACGGCTTTCGATTTCGGCGTCGGTGAGGACTCCCGCATCCAGCATCGCCAACAGCGTTCCGCTTTCACAAATCGTTAAATCAGCACGGGTCAATGTGCCAAGACAGGAGCCGCTTGCCTTCACGGCAAACTGACCCGATGCCGTGCGACAGGAGGTGTTGCCTTCTGCTAGAATTGATAGTTTTCGATCCTCTCGCCCGATTTCTTGGGAAAGCTTGATGAGACTTGCCAACCGCTCGTCCAGAGCCTGATGTTCAGTTTGTAAGACGCTCATGCCAAATCGACGGTTCCACAAAGATGCACCTTCAATCCGAGTTCGGCCATCGCTGCGGCTTTGATGCGGCAGCCTCGATGGGCCTGCTTCTCGTTGGGAGTATATACCACTTGGATGTGGTTCGATTTGTGCCGCGCCATCATTTGGTCACGAGTAATGCCCTTCAATACTGCGTGCATGATGGGCCACTGGGGAGTCGTTTCCTGCCAGCGTCGGGCAGTCTCGCTGCTCGGAAGCTCAACTACCTCCGCAACTCCTAAGTCGCAATGGAGATCACCGTCCATAACAAAAACTCGACTCCACACAATATGCCCCGGCTTCGAGATTCCCTTCACCGTACCGCCGCCTAAGCGAAAATACATCGCCGGCTGCCGCTCGCTCGATGTTCCCTTATAGCCGCCAACAAAATGTGCGGGTGGAGCTGCTCCTGAGATGAGAAAAACCCAGACGTAATCATCAATCACGGTGCTTTGAAAATGTTGCCCCCAACGCAAGTCGTGTAGAGTGTTTTCTGGTGGAAACCCCAGCTCACGCCATAGTCGGTAAGTCACCAAACCATCGAGTCCCGCGCATTCATCAACCTCGTTAAAATGCGGCAGTGCATCACCCTCAAATAACACGCGGCCGCTGCGTGCGCATCGCACTGGGGGACGATCCACATTGTTCAGTAACCCTTCCACTAGATCGCTGGCTGGAGTCAGGTCCTTCAAGCCTTGCTGGTACTGGATTCCAATTGTGGCACAGCCGAAATCATCGGCAATTCGCACTGCCGCAATGTACATCTTGCACTGCTGGAGCAGTTGATTCTCAGTGAGGTCAGTCTCATCGTTGGGTCCAGTCTCGAAGGTCATACCCTTTCGTCGCAAC
>WBXJ01000255.1 GCA_008933045.1 Verrucomicrobiota bacterium | reverse complement strand
GCTTTGCTGTCATGCGGTTGGTCGTCCCGTTGATTATGCAGCTCATGCTTTGAAAGTAGGGTTGCGGGAGATTGGCTTTTCGGATCATGCGCCAATGCCTCGGGATGACTTTGATGACTGGCGCATGAAATCATCGGAATTGGATGAGTATGTGGAGATGGTCAGGGAGGCTCAACGAGATTTTCCACAGCTGAGTATCAAACTAGGTTTGGAGGTTGATTACATCCCCGGTTACGAAAATTGGATCCGCGATTTAGCAGCGCGACATCCTTGGGACTATTTCATCGGCTCGGTTCATTATGTGGATGAGGGTTGGGACATTGATAATCCGAAAAAACTTTCTCACTGGAAGCAACATGATCCTGACGAGGTTTGGGAACTTTATGCCGCCCGTTTGACTCAAGCAGCAGCATCCGGTCTCTTCGAATCCATCGGGCATATGGATTTAGCCAAAAAGTTCTGTATCTACCCAACGAAGCCATTGGTTCCTATGTTTGATACGTTTCTAAGGACCGCTGCGGCGAAGGGTGTAGCGATCGAAATCAACACGGCGGGACTGCGCAAAGATTGTCGCGAGATCTATCCGAGCCAATCACTCTTGAAGGCTGCTGCTGCTGCCGGAGTCAAGATTGTCTTCGGCTCGGACGCACATGCACCCGAGGAAGTCGGGCTCAACTACACCGAAGCATTGCAAGCAGCTAAGTTAGCTGGGTTTTTAGAATGCCAACAATTCTCAAGCCGCAACACGAGTTCTTCAGCGATCACCTTCCGTTGATTCTTGCTACAAGGAACTCTGGGCGAAAAATAATTTGCTTGGTTGCAGGGGTTGAGCGTGGCTAACTCTTTGAACGGAACACACATGAATAAGAGCTCGAAACATCGATTTGATTCCACAAAATTATCTCAGCGAATCGCTTCAACGGTGGCTTCGGCTTCGGTAAGGGATATTCATACCCACCTTTACGATCCCGCTTTTGGAAAACTCTTGCTGTGGGGAATTGATGATCTCTTAGTCTACCACTACTTGGTCGCAGAGTCTTTTCGGCATCTGGATTTGCCTTATAATAAATTTTGGGCGTTGACCAAGTCACAGCAAGCCGAGCTCGTTTGGCGATCCTTGTTTTTAGAACGTGCACCTATTTCAGAAGCCGCCCGAGGAGTGATCACTACACTGAATCGTCTTGGTTTGGATGCGCGGCAGGGGGATCTCTCGAAGATTCGACAATGGTTCAACGAATGGCAACCCGCTGCGTTTGTTGAGCATTGTCTCGATTTGGCCAAGGTTCAAACCGTTTGTATGACCAATTCACCCTTTGATTCTGATGAACGCGGTGTCTGGGAAACTGGGATTCGAAGACACCCTCGGTTTGAAACGGCACTGCGTCTTGATCCCTTGCTTTTATCTTGGAAGTCAACGATGCGGGAGATCCGCATCTGGGGCTATGATGTCAAAGCCACTTTAACGAACAAAACAGTCCTCGAACTCAGGCGTTTTCTTCGCGATTGGACGGCAAAAATCAATCCGAACTATGCGATGGTTTCATTGCCGCCCTCGTTTTCCTACCCTACAGATTCAATCACGAGTCAGTTGCTTGAGAAGGTAGTTTTGCCCCATTGTGCTGAGTTCGGATTACCTTTCGCCATGATGATGGGCGTGCGCCGAGCTGTAAACCCAGGTCTTCGGATGGCAGGTGATGGTCTAGGCTTAAGTGATTTGCGGGCACTGGAAAACCTGTGCCAAAAGTATCCGCAGCAACGATTTCTCGTCACCCTCCTCTCACGAGAGAATCAGCACGAACTCTGTGTGTTAGCTCGAAAGTTCAGAAACTTACATGTGTTTGGCTGTTGGTGGTTTACGAATATTCCGAGCATCATTGAGGAAATGACTGCGATGCGATTGGAATTGCTCGGGTTCAGTTTTACGGCTCAACATTCGGATGCGCGCGTGGTGGATCAACTCATCTATAAATGGGATCATACTCGCGAAGTTGTGACCAAGGTTTTGCAACAAAGCTACGGAAGGTTGGCGGCTTCGGGTTGGGAACCCACCGATGCCGAACTCCAACGAGATGTGGGCTTACTGCTCGGCGGTAGTTTTGGTGATTTTTGCCGAACCCAACCCGCCGTCCTAACCACTGGGAAACGATCCCGCTAGTGTGCCGCGAGGGTTTTATGGAGATCAATGCAACCACCAAGCTTTGTGCGGTTTTAGGGCAACCGATTCACCATTCTGCGTCTCCAGCGATGCAAAACGCCGCGCTGAAGGAACTGGGTTTGAATTGGCGTTATTTGGCGTTCGAAGTCGATCCGAAAGACTTAAAGGCGGTCATTGCCGGTGCTAAAGCCATGCGGTTTGTTGGTTTGAATCTGACCGTGCCGCACAAATTAATGGCTTTGGAATGGGTTGATATCGTGGATGAAAGTGCGAGGTTTTGGGGTGCAATTAACACCATCCGATTCGAAGGGCGGGGGCCGGATGATGAGTGGGTGCCATTGGCAAAACTTGGTGCGGAGCCCGTGCAGGAAGTGCGGAGTCGAGGTTTTAACACTGATGCCGATGCGATCATTCGTGCATTACGCGAGGATGCGAGATGTGAAGTGAGGGGCCTGCGTGTTCTGCTCTTGGGTGCTGGCGGGGCAGGGCGGGTTGCTGCCTTGAGATTGGCGGCGGAAGGTGTAGCGGAACTTTATCTGGTGAATCGGACTCAGGATAAGTGCAACCAAATTGCCCTAGAAATCAACAGGGCTTTCCCGAACGTACGAACCGTAGTGGGTTATCCAACCACCCCTGTGGATCTCGTCATGAACGCGACGTCTGCGGGTTTGAACCCACAGGATCCGTTGCCTTGGGATGTATCCCGCTATTCATTAAAAGGGACGACGGTTGCATTCGATATGATTTACCGACCAACCAAAACGCTGTTTCTAGCAATGGCGGAGGGGGCTGGGTGCCGAACTGCGAACGGCTTGGGTATGTTGCTATTTCAAGGTGCGAAGTCTCTTGAGCTTTGGTCAGGCCAAGTGGCACCCGTTGAGGTGATGCGTCGTGCGTTGCTGCGAAATCTTTATGGAGACACTCCCCAAGAGTGAGTCTTGGGTTTTCTGGAGTTCACTGATAGACTGCGCCTCTTTGCGAACAAATTCTCATGGGTTCAACATTTGATTCCAATCTCTGGGCAACGGTGCCATTTCATTTTTGGTCGATGGTGCTCTTCGCTCTGGGAAGTATGGTGGGAAGTTTTCTCAACGTTTGCATCCACCGGTTACCTCGAGGTGAGAGTGTCATCTCTCCCCCATCGCATTGCCCTCACTGCGAATATCGCATCCCATGGTTTTTGAACCTGCCAATATTCACTTGGATATGGGTTCGGGGCCGTTGCAACAATTGTAAGAACCCGATTTCGATTCGATATCTTCTCGTGGAGGTATTGACCGGTCTCCTTTTTTTAGGAGCTTGGTTGCGTTATGGAAATATTTACTGGCAGGTCGCGATTGTGATGAGTGTGGTGTTAGCGGGTTTGGTGGCAGCTACTTTTATCGACTACGAACATTACATTATTCCTGACGAAATCACTCTCGGTGGAATAGGGGCAGGCTTTCTCGCCACCGTAATGGTTCCCGCGATTCAGCATACCTCAGACCGAGCTGGTGCGATGAGAATTAGTTTCTACGGTATCCTTGTTGGCGGCGGAATT
>WBXJ01000254.1 GCA_008933045.1 Verrucomicrobiota bacterium | reverse complement strand
TGGGCGCGATCGCTTTGGGCTCGCTCCTGAACCCTCAAATATTCGGTGCGTCGGAAAGCAAACAAGCTCTCGGAATCCCGCACTTCGCGCCCAAAGCCAAAAAAATTATTTACCTTTTTCAGTCCGGCGGCCCATCGCATCTCGACCTTTTCGATCCTAAACCTGAGCTGACAAAGCGCAATGGTCAGCAAGTGCCCGAAGAGTTGGTTAAAAATATCCGCCTCGCGCAGATTGGTAAAAACGCAAAGCTTCTAGCGTCTCCCTACAAGTTCTCTCAATGCGGCAAGTCTGGAATGTGGTTGAGTGAATTGCTCCCGCAACTCAAAACAGTCACGGATGATGTGTGTTTCGTGCAGGGGTTTTATTCGGAAGCTTTCAATCATGATCCTGCAACCCTGTTCATGAATACCGGCGCCCAACTCGCAGGGCGTCCAGCGATGGGTTCGTGGTTTAGCTATGGCCTCGGCAGCGAAAGCAAAAACCTGCCGACGTTTGTGGTGCTCATGACAGGCGTCGGTCAGCCTCTGACAAACGCCTCTTGGGGGAGTGGTTTCTTGCCCACGGTGCATCAAGGCGTCACTTTGCGATCCCAAGGGGATCCCGTCCTTTTCGTCGGTAATCCTGCAGGGATGGGAAGCCAACGACGTCGCCAGTCGCTCGACGTGATCAAAACACTGAACCAAGTGCGTTATGATGTTTTGCACGATCCAGAGATTGCGACACGCATTTCGTCCTATGAAATGGCCTATCGGATGCAGACCAGTGTGCCCGAAGTGATGGACATTTCGAAAGAAACCGCTAGCACTCAGGAATTGTATGGGACCACCCCTGGCCGTGCTTCGTTCGCCAACAATTGCTTGCTGGCAAGACGATTGGTGGAACGAGGCGTGCGGTTTGTTCAACTTTATCATCGAGGTTGGGATCATCATGGGGGCGCCGATGGAAACCTTGTTTTCGACCTTAAGAAACGCTGCGCCGAGACAGATCAGCCTGCCGTGGCACTAATAAAAGATCTGAAGCAACGCGGGTTACTCGATGAGACACTCGTCATTTGGGGAGGGGAATTTGGACGCACCCCAATGATGCAGGGCGGACTAAGATCCGACCAAATCGGTCGCGACCATCATCCACACGGCTACACTATTTGGATGGCTGGTGGCGGAATTAAACCGGGGATTGTCCATGGCAGAACGGATGAACTCGGTTTCCATGCGGTCGAAAAGAAGGTCCATGTTCACGACCTGCACGCCACAATTCTACATCTCTTCGGCGTTGAACACACCAAGCTCGTCTATCGTTTTCAGGGACGCGATTATCGACTCACTGATGTGCATGGTGAGGTAGTGCGTGAGATTCTTGCCTAAGCAACCCTCAGGGCGGAAATCCTATCGCCAGTTTTATAGCCGAATACTCTGGATGGACCTCGCCGGTCCTTGTCCGAATGGTTAACGGAGGTTCATCCCAAGTCTTCCCACGCATCGACTCTGGTAAATCCGTTCGGCGCATCATCGCGAATAATGAAAGCAACGGAGGTTCGCCTTCGCGAAATACCACAACGCGACGGCGCACGATCATCAATCCTGCGCTCTCCGCACCAGCAATGACTCGAGCATTCTGTAACGGTTCTACGGGAAATACGCCGACGAACAGACCGCCCGGAGCGAGTTGGCGCGAAGCCGTGAAACAATAGTCCGCGATATTACCGCGCACTTCAAATCGGCAAGCAATTTTCTGTGGATGATCCGACTCCACGCCCGTCCCTAGGGGGAAATAAGGAGGACTGCCCAACACTAAATCGAATTTTTCCGTTTCTGCTAGAACTTGTTGATCTCGAAAATCACCGATTCGGATTTCATAACGCTCAGTTAATTCGTTAAAAACGGCTGATTTTCTGGCGAGCCGCACACTGTCCTCTTGGGCCTCGACCGTCACAAACTGGGCCCCAGGCAACCGCCATGCCGCGATCATCCCCACCGAACCCAACCCGCTTCCAAGGTCTAATACTCGAGCAGCTCTTGGACACCAAGTGGTCCCATACCAAGCTGTCAGCAGATCGTCCGTTGAAAACCGATGTCCCTGTTTAAGTTGAAAAATTCGATAAAACCCGCTGATCGCATCCAAGCTCTCCTCGTCGGGAACCTCAACATTTGCTCCAACAATCGGCCCCGGCTTCGTCCACCCTTTGAAACTAGGATCACGATTTAAATTAAACAGCATTTTGCCAGCAAACGGGTTTCAACCAACATAATCAAGCACCGGGCTTCCCTGTCGAAATTCAACGAAGCAGGGGTGGCACCCAATCCATGGGTTCGCGAACATATTTAGAAGTGGTGGGCGTGGCGGGAGTTGAACCCACAACCTGCGGCTTCGGAGGCCGACACTCTATCCAATTGAGCTACACGCCCACGATATATTCTGAACCTAGACCAAGGGTTCGCAGGTCGCAATCCTTTTGCGATGGCAACATTAGTTTGTTTTTCGATGGAGGCTTTTCTATCCTTAATGTCACACGTTATATGCGCAGATTACGATTCATCGGAGCCATTATTTTTGCCTTGAGTTGGGTTTGCCTCAGCGGCTGTAGTCGCAACTCGACCTCCCCAGAGATGGACGAGTTCTCACGCCTGATGAACTCCGGCAAGACCTATTATGAACAAGGTGACGCGATCAAAGCACTCGGGGCTTTTCAGGCGGCAGCTACCCTCCAACCGACTGCCACCGACGCCTACTTAAACTTGGCAAATGCAGCGTTGTTAGCAGGGCAACCTCTCGAAGCACTGACCGCAGCGGCACTTGTCATTGAGCGGGATTCGAACGCGGCGGCAGCCTACTATGTGGCGGGATGTGCCCACCTCCGCTTAAATCATTTGCTGGAGGCCGTGCAATCTTTCCAACTGAGCAAGGATCTAAACTCTGATGTTGCGGCGACTTGTTTCCAGTTGGGGTTGGCGCATTTTTCTCTTAAACACTGGGAGGAGGCCGCAAAAGAATTTCAATCTGCAGTAGAGTTGGAGCCGGAGCATCCTTCCGCTCATTATAATTTTGGGCAGGTCTTGATCCGTTTGGGCCGTACTGCGGAATCGCAAAAGGAACTTGATACCCACCGAGACCTTCTTGCAAAACGCGCCGGTCAACCTCCGACTGTTTCGGGTCTGGAGCGTTCGATCCATACCGCAATTCTGGCTCCCTTCAAACTCGAACAACCTCGGAAAAATGGACTGCCTATCCATTTTGTGAACACGACCGCTCAAGCCTTTGGGAGTGCAGCCACCCAATACAAGGCTCCCATCGGCATTATGGACATCAACCAACGCGGGGCGAATGACCTCTTTGTTTTGGAGGAGGGTCAAGGGTTCCGACTGCTCCTGAACACGAACGGTGTTTTTACGGCGTCTGGTCGCGTATCCCCCGCTTTGACAAATGCCCAATACCATAAATGCCTCGTAGCCGATTTACAGAATGATCGTTTTGAGGATGTGATCGTGGTGGGTGCGCAGGGATCTCACGTTTTTAAGTTTGCCACCAACGGCCTATTTACAGAAGTCACGGCCTACAGTCGCCTGAAGAATCTCGCTGCCACTGATGCTGCGCTCGTAGATCTCGATTTTTCTGGAAAACTCGATCTGTTGACGGTCACCGCACGAACGAACGACCTGCGATTGTTCAGGAATCTTGGTAATTTCTTGTTCAAGGATATCACTGCC
>WBXJ01000253.1 GCA_008933045.1 Verrucomicrobiota bacterium | reverse complement strand
GTAGATTCCCTGAGTGGGCGCTGTATAAATCATTTCGACCACATGGCTTCCGGCGGGAAGGGGAATCCCTCGCATCATGAAATTTGCTCGCACCATGACCTCAGGTTTCCCATCCACCGTCGCCTGCCAGTTCGCGGCGATTTTGTCGTTGTAGAGGAGAAGGGATGGTACCGAATTAGACACGGCCAGCGTGATTTGTTTCGGAGTATAAAGGGTGAAAGTCACAGTTCCTGAAATGTTGGTTCCGACGGTGGGCGCGAAGGGCATATCGGCTTGAACAATGACACGTTCGTGGGGATTGAAATCAGGGGCGGTGAGCTGCTTCAAAGTCGCGGCGGCGTTGGTGGATTGTTGCCAATTGCTGTAGAGTTTAGCTCGTGGGAGCGCACCGGTGAATTCCACCAGAGCAAATCGTCCGTCCGGTTTTAATACCCAGTCCAAATCGTCGATGGTTAACCGATCCACCAGCACTCCAGGCTTGGGAACCATGTCGAAACTTTGAACGACCTTGAACCGGTCTTGGCCAGGATCCAATTGTTGAGCGGAGCTAAGAATGGCCTGCTTATCTCCGATGAGATAACGCGTGTTGGAGAGTTCCCACATCCGAGTGAGGACTGAATTGGGTCGATCTCCCCCGGGGATAAGCGCGGTAAAAAATTGTTGATCAATCTCGGGAGGCCGAGGCATTTGCACCACTTCGAGGGATTGAATGTTGTAATACTGAAAGTGGTGCTGGAGCCAGGTGTTGACGACCCCTTCAAAGAAACCGGTCTGCTCTGTCACAAAATGTCGGGTCGAGAAAGGGGCAATCCGTGCGGTGACTCGGTGCAAATAAGGTTTGTCGCGCAGCAACTCAATAATCGGATTTGTGGCATATCGATCTTTGTAATTGTAATAGACAATCCACGGGCTGTTGGCTCGCATCAGGTCGAGTGACAAAAACAGTCCCAACAAAAGGACGAGCCACAAGCGTCGTCGTCCGGAAAACCAACCGCTCAAAATAACGATGAGCGCGAATACGGCGGCTCCAATAAACACAAGGGCGTAGCCGACTTCAATTTGACTGAACTGAACGATTTGCTGCGAGATCGTTTGGGTAAAACCAGCTTTGGCTAGGTGTTGCGATAATTCGGTGGAGGAGGAGGCGTAGATGAGCGCGGCAAAAGCCAGGAGGCAAAAGCCGGTAACGGATCCGAAGGTCCAGCGTTTCTCAAATTCTGGAGCAGACTTCCACCAAACTGACAGGGTTTCCTTCACACCGCCCAGTTTGAAGGCTGTATCTTTGACATAGGTGCGGAACAAAGCCTCGAGACCGAATCCAAACAACACCAGGAGAGCCATGTGGAATGGGTGCATGAATTTGATGGGGTTACGAATGGTTGAGAAGTAAGGTAATTCGTAGATAATCCTGTAAAATGGGGCGTGCCGACCCCAAGCGAGGAAAATGGAACCCAGAGCAATAATGGAGAAGAAAAAGACGGTTCGACGTTCAAATAGGCTGTAAGGATTGCCCTTTTTTCGAAAGGCACTGGCCACGCCAAAGGCAGCGACAACCAAAACCAACGCACCCGCATATTCTCCCGCGCCGGAATGTCGCGATTGTTCGACACCGGGTTGTTGCCCCACAGACCCCCAATAATTACCTCCGTTCTCCGTATCCATTCGATAACCAAACAGCCCCGGTACGATGACACGCGCTGTCTCCAATTTAGGAAGGCTCCACATGGTTGCACCGTCCCAGCGACGTTCTTTGGATTCGGCAGATTGTTCCATGCCAGCCACGCCTTGAATCTGGGTGCCGATAAGAGTGCTCAACGCAGCGGCAGCGCAGACGGCTGAAAAAACCGCCACAATCCCGACACGTCGAACGGCATCTACAAGCTTGGAACCAAAGGTGGCTGACGAATGAGCAAACACGACGAAAACAGCAAACGCCGCAACATAAATGCTGAAGATTGCACCGACATCAAACCCTTCCATGATTCCGTTAGCCACAGCCAACCCTGCCAGCAAGGCGGTAAGAAGTGGTCTCCGATCAACCCCCGATCGCAATGCGGCCAATGCAAGAAAAGTAGAGGCAAGGGTCCACGATCGGGAAGGCAATCCCCAACATGAATGGGAAAATGTATTCATGTTCAACATGGCCGCAATCGCCGCGAGTCCACACACGGAGTGGCGAAATCCGAAACACCGTAACAGAATCCAAAGGCTGGCTCCTAGCGCGATCAGGGCGATGGGGACATGAAACTTTGAGAATGTCACTGGATCGTTGCCGAGGACAAACCACAGGAGGGCGGATGTGTGGGGAAGAGCGGCTGGGGTTTCGACTCCCAACCAATTGAGGTCTTGCCACACGCCTTTAAACGCCGTGGTCATGCTGCCCGATGCGGCAGAGATCGCGCCCAAAGGCCCGTCGTTATTAAAAAGCGTTTTTGTCGGCTCGAAACTTTGAAGAAATAAAACTGTGCCGATGCCTACCAAAACTGAAACAGCGGTTAGAAACGCTGTGAATGCTGATCGTTGTCCGCTGTTCATTTTAACCTAGTTTCAGATTGAACCCTCGTCGTTGGCGTTGTTTTTCTTGTCCAAGGCAAGGGTGACACTTAGTATGAATTTCGTAGCGAAAAAGTAAATACCGATCAAATTTTTCGAGAAATGTGTCGCGGTGGTGTTGAGTGAAAAAGTCGTATGAGGATCAAAGGATCGACCATTTTAATCACGGGTGGCACGGGTTCCTTCGGGAATCGTGTGGCGGCTCATTTATTGAAGGAGCAGCCAGAACAAATCCGCATTTATAGTCGGGACGAAAAAAAACAGTGGGAAATGCAGCGTCGATTTCCACAATTCCGCTACATCATCGGGGATGTTCGAGACGTGGATCGCTTGGAGGAGTCAATGCGCGGGGTTACCTACGTTTTCCACGCAGCCGCTCTGAAGCAGGTTCCATCGTGTGAGAATTATCCCTACGAAGCGGTTAAGACGAACGTCATCGGTTCCTACAATGCCTGCCAAGCAGCGAAAGCAGCCGGTGTGCATACTTTTGTGGCTTTGAGTACTGACAAAGCAGTCAAGCCTGTCAACGCCATGGGGACGAGCAAGGCGATGATGGAGAAAATTATTTGCAGTGAGAACCAGCACGGTGCCGGAACCATTTTTTGTTCTGTTCGATATGGCAACGTCATGGGGAGTCGCGGTTCCGTTATTCCACTTTTTCGGAGTCAGATTCTGGAGGATTCACCGTTAACTCTGACGGTGCCCCACATGACACGTTTTCTCATG
This sequence comes from Verrucomicrobiota bacterium, assembly GCA_008933045.1. Taxonomy (GTDB): domain Bacteria; phylum Verrucomicrobiota; class Verrucomicrobiia; order Limisphaerales; family SXQI01; genus SXQI01. Next base: position 526 of record WBXJ01000253.1, on the reverse strand, counting down.
ACGCTGGATCAATCGGTAGATTTGGTGCTGCACGCGATGACTCAGGCGCGCGGGGGAGAAATCTTCGTCCGAAAGGCACCGGCGTGTACCGTCATCTCGTTGGCCGAAGCCCTGCGTTTAAAATACAGCTCGAGACGCGAGAAGCATCCGATCCAAATCGTCGGGATTCGACCGGGTGAAAAGATTCATGAGATTTTAGTCAGTGAATACGAGATGCAACGAGTCACTGAGGAGAAAGCTTATTTCACAATCCATCCTGAGTATCGACTGCCAACCCAACCCAGCCCAAAACCGTTGGGCGAAGAGTATACCTCGGAGAATACCCATCAACTCACCGAAACGAAGGACATCAACCTTCTCCTCGAGGCGATGGGGAATGAGGAAATTTCCGCCGATTACCGAGGTGTTTAGGGTAAATGAGCATCAACCAATTCATTCGTAAAAAGCTCCGACCACGCACGGTATTTGACTATACAGCCGAACTGGTCAAAGGCGGGGATTGCAAGTCGGGTTTGGACATTGGCTG
>WBXJ01000252.1 GCA_008933045.1 Verrucomicrobiota bacterium | reverse complement strand
TACGACCCGGGATCTGGGACGTTGCCAAGTAGCCAGACAGGTGCAGGACATTTTGAGCAAACTGAGCTTGTTCTTGAGCGGTCTAACCAATGCTGCGGAGCAGTTGAAATCCGAGGAATGCTGGCGGCGAATTTGGCAACGCATTCTGGAACCATTCCGTCAGCAAACTACAGCATTGCTTGGAGGAAGTGGATGAAACCAATCCCTCCTCCGCAAAATCCAATCGAAAAGCACCAACACTCGAATTTAATCAAGGTGTGCGGGCCGAGCTTTACTTCCAACTGCCGGATTTAGGATTAAGCCTGTCCGGTTTTGCTAACTACAAACCCTTGATTTGTCCGGTTTTGAAAACTACGCTTGGCACTTGAAAGTTTTGGGTTAGTGTCAGCCCTCATGAACCCAATGCAAAAGCCTGCGTCCCGTCGCTTTACCCAACCACCTCGCCAATTTTTTGTTGTGTACTGGGTGCTGAGTGCTGTGGTGAACTTGATGGGTCTCAACTTGTGGGCGCACGATTGGCCCGAGTTTCGCGGACCGACCGGACAGGGGCATTCATCGGCAACCGACGTCCCGATCCGGTGGAGCGCGACGGAGAATGTGGCTTGGAAAGCGGCGATTCCTGGTGGCGGCTGGTCTTCTCCCGTCCTAGTGAATGGACGCGTCTATCTCACGTCTGCAATTTCCGCCGCGGGTGTGAAGGATTTGAAATTGACCGCGATCTGTCTCGATGCACGGGACGGAAAGCTTCTCTGGAGCACGAATGTGTTCAGCCCGGAAGACGGTTCGAGTCTCCATCGCAAGAACAGCTACGCGAGTCCCACACCGCTGGTGCGCGGAGGCAGGCTTTACGTCCACTTTGGACACCTAGGCACGGCATGCCTGGATCTGAATGGCCAAGTGCTCTGGCGGCAAACATCCATCACTTATCCGTCAATGCATGGCAACGGTGGATCGCCACTCCTTGCAGGGGATCGGCTCATTTTTAGTTGCGATGGAATCACCAACCCGGCAGTGGTCGCACTGGATCGACACACAGGCAAAGTCCAGTGGAAGACTCCGCGCGACAACGATTCCGTCCCTAAGAAATTTTCGTTCAGCACACCTCTGCTCATCACGAACGCAGGTCGCGAAGAGCTTATTAGTCCAGGTGCCGGCGCCACCTATGCCTACGATCCAACAACCGGTCGGCCATTGTGGAAGGTGAGCACCGGCACGGGCTTCTCGGTGGTGCCCCGACCCGTATTCGCGCACGGGCTGCTCTTCGTGAACACGGACTACGATTTTCCGAAACTCTTCGCCATCCGACCCGGTGGCGAAGGCGACGTGACCTCGACACACCTCGCCTGGCAAACTGGACGCGGTGCACCGAGCACGCCATCGGCACTGGTCGTTGGTTCAGAACTTTACTTCGTTTCGGACGCCGGCATCGCAACCTGCGCCGATGCTAAGACGGGGCAAGTGCATTGGAACGAGCGCCTAGGTGGAGGCTTCTCGGCGTCACCAGTATTCGCCGCCGGTCATATCTATTTCCAGAATGAGGAAGGCGTCGGCTACGTATTGAAAGCAGGGAAAACCTTCGAACAAATCGCGAAGAACGAACTCGGCGAGCGCACGCTGGCGAGCTACGCCGTGGATGATGGAACACTCTTTATCCGGGGCGCGGAGCATCTTTTCCGAATCGGTAAGAAGTGATTCTTGGTAACCTTTGGTGAGGTGTTCCAACAATTTAGACCAGACCGCGAATCGGTTCCCCGCGCGTCATCGCTTCGATCACACAATAAATCGATAGATCGAACGTCGCTGACTCGCTGGGTTTTCGGGATCAAACCATCCGTATTCGTAATGAGGAGAGTGTTCAGGTTTATCAATAATAAAGTCCTGAAAACTCGCCCCACCCATGCGTGAGTCGAGACGTCCGGCAACCGCTAACACACTGTCCCTAAAGGCTTCGGCTTGTAGTTTGCGGCGGTTCATTCGCCAGAGTAGCGTGTTATCTCCATCCACCCGTGCGGCGGTTGAATTATTCAGACTCGACTGGCGGTAAGCCGCACTGGTGACAATCAGACGATGCAAGGATCGCAACGATTGTCCGCCATCTCGAAACTCCACGGCCAACCACTCGAGGAGTTCCGGATGAGTCGGGCGTGCGCCCATATGTCCAAAGTCGTTGGGGGTATCGAGGAGTCCACGTCCAAAATGCTCCTGCCAGATCCGGTTGACGATCGAACGCCATGTCAGTGGATTGTCAGGGCTAGCTAACCATCGAGCCAACGCCGCACGACGCGCCGATTCGTTCTCCGTAGTCGCCGATGCAAAACGTGATGGTAACGCGTTCACTAAGCCAAGCGTACCAGGGCCAACTTCATTGCCGGGTTTTTCGACACTTCCGCGCTTGAGCAAATGAATCAGACGCGGTGTTCCACCCTTCGCTCCGGTGCCGACAAAAGCACACTTGCCATGCTTTAAGGACGATGTAAGTTTCAGAGGCATGCACTGATTACCTAAGACTGCGGAGTCGTCACATCAAACCTTTGAATACATTTATGCAAACTGATGCCAAGATTTCTTCCGCTAAAACTCGGTTCCTTCGTGCGGGTTTCACACTGATTGAACTATTGGTGGTGATCGCGATCATCGCGATCCTCGCGGGAATGCTGCTCCCCGCTCTCGGCAAGGCGAAGGCCAAGGCGCATCAGACCAAGTGCCTGAGCAACTCGCGCCAGATCGGTCTGGCGTATCTCATGTACGCCGACGATAACAATACGAGCTATCCGCGCGCCTGGGGGTGGAACGCCGATGGCGGTACCCTGGGTCAGGTGGATGATCACCACGGCGGTCGGACCGCCGTCACGAACCGCCCCCTGAACCACTACGCGCAGGTGCTCGAACTTTTCCACTGTCCGGCCGATGTCGGGGATTATTTCTATACCAACAAGACGGCTTGGGCGGCGTTTGGGAACAGCTACCGGACCCAGTTTGGTGTGAACACCTTTCGCACCCGCCATGTGACGGCGCACGTACAGGACAACGCCATCCGGCCCATCAAGAGCAGCGAAATTACCAGTCCGGTGAACAAGATCATCCAAGGTGACGTGCCTTGGCACGGTAACCGCCCGCCCAACGATCCCCGCAGCGCCTGGCACAACGTGCGCGGACGTCGCGGGCACAACATGCTTTGGGGCGACGGCCACGCCTCGTTCTACAAATTTCCCATCGAGATGGAGGATCAGCGCCTATGGTCGCTCTACGTGCTCGACAATGATACGACCAATCCACTGCGTCCACAGAGCAGTTTCCACTGGTGGTAAAGGGACGCCGCTGACGCACCTTTTCAACGGCGGAACGGCCCGGGCTAATCGCCCGGTCGCGATGCTTGGTTAGAAACTGCCAGCCCCCCAAGGAATCTATTCGAGCCAGCAAGCCCGTGGGGTGTCCAAAGGGCAGTTCGCTCCTTGCCTGTATAAAAAGAACCAATCCAATTCCACGAAGTTGGCACGGTTCTTACTTTGCGAGTTGCCAAGGTTACACCCGCACTTCAATCAGCGTTTGAGCAACCGACTGACCGCCTTTCCACCAGTGATATCATTCCGGCGAGTTGAAAGGAATCGACAGCGTTCCATCCACCGTCAAGAACGGCCGCCGTTGTCCGCCGTTGTCCGCCGTCTCCAAAAGTAGTGTCGAGGCGGGAACAAAATGAGACTGGGGTGCTGGCTCCCAGTAAGTCTGGAATCTTTCCCCCGCAGTGCTAGGTATTGAGGAGGCCGGAGCGTAGCGGAGGCCGACGAAATGCCTAGCACTGCGGGGGAC
>WBXJ01000251.1 GCA_008933045.1 Verrucomicrobiota bacterium | reverse complement strand
GGGGCATTCAGATTGAGTGGATGGAGCGAACTTTGTCCGAGCCGGAATGTGTCCTGCCCGACCTAGAGGACGCCACGGTGGAGCGATATTTCCGCTGCATCCCCGAATTTGGCGGACGAGTCTTACGGGTTGCCGTGAATAGAACCATTGAACCAAACCGGGTTGTGAGTGTATTCTTCGACCGAACGATGAAAGGAAAATTATGAAACTACACATTGATAAAGAAGCCGACGCGCTCTACCTGCGTCTGGATGATTCCAAAATCATTGAGTCCGAAGAAGTCTCGCCCGGCGTGGTGTTGGATTTTAACGAACACAACCAAGTCGTCGGCATCGAGATGCGGCACCTCTCCCAGCGTTCGCCTCAGATCAACTTCCAAGAGTTGCAATACCAGACCGCCTGAAGCCGCCGCCTTCCTCCAAGACTTTATTGACCCTTGCGTGATGGAGTGCTAGTTCCGCGAACACATGGCGCAGCGCGACCTGCTCTTCCACGACACCGCCTCCTGCGCCTCACCGCAGACAGCCACGACCTCCTTGCAGTGATCAAAAAAGAGGGTAAGGTATGAGACTAAAAGCACCGTGTCGGCAGTTCATTTTCCTGATTTTGTTTGATGCTTTGTTGCGGTTTAAATAGGTTTCAGAAGATCCATGAATGCTTCTACCGACGAACTTTCCAGAGCCGAGCAACTTGCAACGATGCGGAAGGTGACCTTGCGGCTCATCCCGTTGTTGTTCTGTTGTTATGTGATCGCTTACGTGGATCGGATCAATGTCGGGTTTGCTAAGCTTCATTTGCACGCCGCGCTCGGGGTGGATTCCAAGGTTTACGATAGTGTTTTTGGTCTGGGCGCAGGCATCTTTTTTATTGGGTATTTCATCTTCGAAGTGCCGAGTAATTTGATTCTTCAGCGTGTGGGAGCCCGCTTTTGGATTGCTCGCATCATGATTGTTTGGGGCGTTGTTTCGATGGCGTTCATGTTTCTGAAGGGCGTCACGATGTTTTATGTGATGCGGTTTTTGTTGGGTGCGGCTGAGGCGGGTTTTTTTCCGGGTGTGTTGTTGTATCTCACCTATTGGTATCCGGCTAAGGAGCGTGCCCAGACGATTGCTTTATTCGCCGTGGGGGGCGTTGCGGCGGGGGTGGTGGGTTCTCCGATCTCTGGAGCATTGCTGAATATGGATGGGCTTCTGGGCTTGAAGGGCTGGCAATGGCTCTTTTTTATTGAGGCGTTACCAGCGATTTTGATGGGGATCGTGGTGTGGACTGTTTTGCCGAACCGTCCCCAGAATGCTCGATGGCTTTCCGATCGCGAAAAACGTTGGGTGCAATCGCGGGTAGATGCCGAGGCGAAGTCCGCCAGTGTTGGTCAGGGCCATCATTTAATGGCGATTTTTTCGAATCCTCGAGTCTGGGTGTTTTGCGCGATGTATTTCCTGATGAATGTGGGCGGTTACGGATATGAGATGTGGTTGCCAACGATCGTCAAGGGTTTGTCTGGCAAGGGCGATGCCACGGTGGGGTTGATCAATGCCATCCCCTATTTCGTCGCCGGCGTCGCGATGTATTGGGTGGGCCGGAATTCGGATAAAACGGGTGAGCGCCGCTGGCATATTGCGGTTGCAGCACTGACAGCGGCCGTGGGTTTCTTGATCGCGGCCACCGTGAGCAATCCCTACATTGCCATGGCTGGTTTGACGGTTGCTTTTGCTGGGTTAAAATCGACCATCGCACCGTTTTGGGCGGTCAGCACCGCGTTCATGACGGGCGCGGCGGCTGCGGGCGGTATCGCATTTATTAACTCCGTCGGAAATCTGGGCGGCTTCTTTGGACCCTACCTTGTCGGGTATATCAAAGACCACTCCAAGGACGGCAATTTCGCGGCGTTGTTGATGCTCGGGGGTGCGCTGGTGGGCATGGCCATCCTCGCGCTCGCATCATCCAAAGCCGAAGGAACGTTCGAGGGCAAACGCAAGGGATAATAGCCTGGCGTGACAATGGGAAGAATAGGACCAATGGGAGGGATAAACGGGGCTTGCTTGGTTTCAGTGGTCGCTTTCTAATTGTGGGGTTGTGCCTGCTACGCCTTTAACTTCTCATACTTGTAAGCTGGATGATGATCAGGGGAAAGATCTCCAGCTTCATTTGGTTGCGCAGGGGTGGGAGTTTCGTGATGTGCCTTATGCTCGATTTGCTGGATCTCGGGGGAAGGTGAATCTGGTTTTTTACGAGAGCGGGAAGCTTGTGGTGCAGGGCAAGGAGACCCAGGAGTTTGTGGAGTTCGTCCTTGAGCCGTTGATTTTGAAGCAGGCGAAGGTGGGTTATGAGGAATTGCTGAATCCGGAATTGTTGGCTCCGAGGTTGGGGATCGATGAGAGTGGTAAGGGCGATTTTTTTGGGCCGCTTTGTGTGGCTGGGGTATATGTCAACGCTCGGGTGATTGAGGCTTGGAAGGCGCATGGGATCCGGGATTCTAAAGCGATCAGTAGCGATCGGAAGATTCTCGATTTGGCGAATATTATCACAGGGACGCCGGGGTGTGTGACGTCGGTGGTTGCGATGGGGAATGAGTCTTACAACCGGCTTTATGGGAAATTCAAGAGTGTCAATCGCCTGTTGGCTTGGGGACATGCGCGGGTGATCGAGAATTTGTTGAGCCAGAAGGCTAAGATGAATCCAGCGCCGGTGCGAGCGATCAGCGACCAATTTGCGTCGGATAAGGCGACGGTCTCAAAAGCTCTGATGGAGTTGGGGCGTGATCTGGAGCTTGTCCAACGGCACAAGGCTGAGGAGGATATTGCGGTGGCTGCGGCTTCGATTCTTGCCAGAGCTGAGTTTGTCACGCGGCTGAATCAGTTGAGCAAGGCTTGGGGGATGGTGCTTCCCAAGGGAGCTTCAGCTAGCGTGGATGCTGCGGCCAAAAACTTTATTTCGAACCATGGCGTGAAGAATCTCCCCATGATTTCTAAAATGCATTTTCGGACGGCACTGCGGGCTCAGGGGTTGCCGGAGCCCGAGAAGACCGTGTGGCGACGTCCGACTAAACCCAAGGCGGATGGAGTTTGATGCTTAGGGTGCGCGGATGGTGATCGTTTTTACTTCGTCACGCCAAATTTGAACACTGTGGTGGTCTTGTATGCGCTTCCGGGGCGTAGGATGGACGAGGGGAAGGCTGGATGATTGACGGAATCGGGGTAGTGCTGTGTTTCGAGGCAAAACGCGCCGTATTGAGGATAGGAGACTCCCCCTGTACCCACGACACTCCCATTCATATGGTTGGCTGTGTAGAGCTGAACGCCGGGTTCGGTGGTGCTGACCTCGAGGGTTCTGCCGCTCTTGGGTTCGTTGACTCGTGCGGCGAGGCGTAACCCTCGTCCTTGTTGGTTGAGGACAAAATTGTGATCGTAGCCCGTTGGTTTCAGCCCGGTTTGCTGGGCGCGTTCGCCGATCGAATGTGGAGTTGTGAAATCGAGGGCGGTGCCTTTGACGGGGGCGATTTCACCGGTGGGGATGAGTGTTTCGTCTACCTTCGTGTATTGATCGGCGTTGAGGTAAAGGACGTGATCAAAAATGGTGCCTGATCCTGCGAGATTGAAGTAACTATGATTGGTGAGGTTGATCGGGGTGGCTTTATCGGTCGTTGCGCCGTAATCGATCCGCAGCGCGTTCTCGTCATCCAAGGAATAGACCATGGTGACTTTCAAGTTCCCCGGATAACCTTCCTCGCCATCTTTGCTGGTATAGGTCATGCGGACGGATTGATCGGGTAACACCTCCGCAGCCCAGACTTGTTTATCAAACCCTTTAATCCCACCGTGGAGATGG
>WBXJ01000250.1 GCA_008933045.1 Verrucomicrobiota bacterium | reverse complement strand
GCTTTTTATTCGCGGTAACGAGGTGCACGAGGCCGCAGTCAAAGCGCACGATATTCCGCCGATTGATCTGGTCGTGGTAAACCTTTATCCATTCGAGCAAACCGTTGCCAAACCAAACGTGGCGTTGCATGAGGCGATTGAGAATATCGATATTGGCGGGCCTTCCATGCTGCGAAGCGCGGCGAAGAATCACGATAGTGTGACTGTGATTGTTGATCCCGCAGATTATGCCGAGGTGGCGATCCAGATTCAGGAGACAGGCCAGACCACGCTCGCCACTCGTCGTCGCCTCGCCGCGCGCGTTTTCGCACGGACCGCCGCTTATGACGCCGCGATTGCTAGTCATCTTGCCCAAGCATTTGCGGAAGGCACCTCACCGACCTTGCCTCCCTCCCTCAACCTGACGGCACCCCTCGCGCAGCCTTTGCGGTATGGTGAAAATCCCCACCAAAAAGCCGCGCTTTACGGCAACTTCCACCGGTTTTTCAAACAGCTTCACGGTAAGGAGTTGTCGTATAATAATATTTTGGATCTGACCGCTGCCGCCGCGCTGATTGCCGAGTTTGCGAACGATCCGCCCACCTTGGCGATTCTGAAGCACACCAACCCTTGCGGCCTTGGCCAAGGTGCGACCCTGCGCGAGGCGTGGGACAAAGCCTACGCCACCGACAAGCAAGCGCCTTACGGTGGAATTATCGCCGTGAACCACGAACTCGATTTGCCTTGTGCCTTGGCGATCGCGGAGATTTTTAGTGAGGTCATCATTGCCCCCAGCTTTCAACCCGACGCGCTGGAGTTACTTCAAAAGAAGAAAAACCTTCGTTTGCTTCAATTGCTCAAGAATCCCAGCCCAGTGCAACCCGTCGATATTCGAAGCGTGGGCGCGGAAAGTTTCCTCGTCCAAGAGCGCGATCTCAAGCCGATTGGAGTCGCCGATTTTAAAATCGTGACTCGACGCCACCCCACCCCGCTGGAATTGCAGGCAATGCATTTCGGCTGGCGCACGGTCAAACACGTCAAGTCGAACGCGATTGTGTATGTCGCGCCGGATCGAACTCTGGGTGTGGGCGCTGGCCAGATGAGCCGTGTTGATTCTAGCCGCATCGCCGTGTGGAAGGCCGGTGAGGCAGGTTTGTGTTTGGCTGGAAGTATCGTTTGCAGCGATGCCTTTTTCCCTTTCCCTGACGGTCTGATCGCCGCAGCCCATGCGGGTGCCACCGCCGCAATTCAACCCGGCGGATCCGTCCGCGATTCTGAAGTGATCGCTGCAGCAGACGAACGCGATATGGCGATGGTCTTCACCGGCACCCGACATTTCCGCCACTGAACCCGATCTACACCCCTTGGGACTTTGCAATGCGAATCCTTTTTTTCCAGAGCTTCCTGCTACTCTTCCTTGGTGTGGCCGTTCACCTGACGAAGGCTCAGGATGCGCCCAACAATACCGCGATTGAAGCACTCAGCCGGATCAAAGGTCTCGATCTCGAAGCAAACCCCGCGTTGAAGGGCGCGGTGCTTAAGGTTTTAGCAACCACCCGAGGCACACCCCAATTCGTTGAAATTGTCCGTGATTTTAATCTGACGGATCAAGGCACCGGTTTGCTGGAGTGCGTCCTCAAGAATTCCACCAACTCCAGCGGCCCAGACGCCATGCGACTTCTCGCGTCGCAAGGGCAATCCAACCTGATCACCACTGCATTACAGGGAAGCAATGCAGCCCCGATCCTCACCGTTCTAGGCAACACTGGCGAAAAACGGTTCGTCCCTTGGCTCACACCGTTTATCAAGAACTCGAACCGTGACCTAGCCTTGCGCCAAGCAGCCCTCAGCGCACTCGCACGAACACCCGAGGGCGCGCAATTCTTGATCGACCTCGCCCGCGCGGATCAACTCAGCGCGGATCTTAGATTCATAGCGATGACCGAACTGAACAACGTCCGATGGCCCGCTCTCAAGGCCGCCGCCGCGCAAGTCCTCCCCCTGCCGCAATCTCAAGACTCCCAACCGCTTCCTCCTATCGCGGAGCTAATTCAACAAACGGGTGACTCGACCCGAGGATCCAAAATTTTCCGCCGCCCCGAGGTGGGATGCAGCAATTGCCACCAGATCGAAAGTGAGGGGATCGACTTTGGCCCTCGGCTAAGCGAAATCGGCACCAAACTCGGCAAGGACGCCCTCTACCAATCCATTCTTGATCCCAGCGCCGGTATTTCCTTTGGCTACGAGGCTTGGCAAATTGAACTTAATAGCGGAGATGAAGCTTTTGGGATTATAGTGAGCGAGACAGCCGAAGTGATCGCCCTAAAAACCCAGAACGGAATCGTCACCCAATACAAAAAGACCGACATCCGCACTCGCCAAAAAATGAGCGCGTCGATTATGCCCACGGGTTTACAACTCACCATGTCACCCAAAGACCTTGTGGATTTGATCGAGTATCTCACGACGTTGAAGAAAAAAAGTTGATCGACTGGCCTCGATGAAAAAGCCCCTGACCGTCTTGCAGGTGAGCCTGCCGGAACCCACTTCCGGGGACCTCCCCGATTTATCTTCCGCTTTCGAAGCCCTCCGCGTCGGAGCCGGTCTTATCGTCTGGCGGGAGATTGAGCTAGTGATGGTCTTTGAGAAACCAGTTGCTCGATTACTCTTTCCGCTCGACCAACTCGATCGAAGCGAGAGCGATACCGCACAAAGCCATTGGGCATTGCTCATCGAATCCAAAGCCGCCTTGCACACCTTAAGCGATCAACCCGCCGCCCAGGGTCTTCCCCCCGCATTGTCCCGGAAAAATTTTGCCACACTCCTCAGCGAGGCCAAGCACCTGATGCGCTTTTGAACCATGCCCACCTCCCTCCTCATCCTCCACACACACCCTGTGACCCACGAAGAATCCCTCACGTTGAACCGTCTCAAAAAAATCGACACCGTTGAAATTCGAGAAATTGACCTCACCCAATCCGAAGTGGATTACAAAAAAATAACAAAAGCTATCCTCGACACCGACGGGATCCAAGTGTGGTAAGCCAACTCCAAGAAATGTAGAACCCTTCCCAACCACCGACGGCCTATGCCACCTGCATCAGACCCGCCAACGGGTGCATTGGAGGCACAATTCGCTGTGGGTTTCTGAGACGCACGGCACCCCCTGCCCAACTGATCGAACCAACCGTTTCGGGAGAGAACCGGAAGGTGTGAACGCGACCTTCGGTTTCGACCCGCCCGACAAGGTAACGGAGGGTCCAAGTTTCAGCGTCGATCAAGAAATCATCCAAACATCCCATCGAACCATTGGATCCTAACAATTGATAGCCTTGCACCGTCTTGCAACTCCGCAGATGTGGATCAAGCTTTTGACCCGTTGAGTTTCGCAGAGCATACTGTTGGCAAACGGGCCGCGCACTGCTGCCAGAGGGTTGTTTTAAGAAAAATTCTCGGTTTCGCTTGAAGAAAAGCTCCGACTGCAACGCTCGCCCACCCAGATTCACCAAGTTTGGGGAAATCAAGAGCTTCCTTACCGAACAACTATCTGCCGGATCACTCACCAGATGGCGAACCTCCCAAGAGCGATCATCAAAATAGAGGTCCCTCAATTGACCCGAGGTAGCATCACTCAATTGGAACCTTGTCCCCATCAAGTACTTGAAGCTATGGAGAGCCTCGCTTCCGATGGGTTTTGAAAGTTCCGCGTGCATGGTCAACGCGTCATTTGACGTCGCAGCTCCGGATTTATTCTACAACTTATCGCTGTTTTTTTCAGACGACACCCGAGTAAGCCTTGAATCCGCGCAGACTTCTTTACACCCAAACCAACGGCTCAACAACTGCCGGTTGCGAGCGACCCGTT
>WBXJ01000249.1 GCA_008933045.1 Verrucomicrobiota bacterium | reverse complement strand
GGCACTAGTTTGCGCTGCAAACAATAGCCAGAGAAGCAGCATGGTGACTATTTTCACGACTTTGATCCTAACCTGACGCATTGGGGCGTCAAGGCGGTGGCTTTGGGGTTGATGAAAACGGTTATTGTGGCTTGGCTTGATTCTTGACTTCGGAGAGGTGTTTGAAAATAATACAATGTTGGATGATTCTTAGTTTTGTTCTGAATTCGTCATGTATCACGTAGCTTTGCGGATGCTTTTGGGTGATAGACCCAAATATATCATGCTGGTCAGCGGGTTGACATTTGCTGCGTTGTTGATGTCGCAGCAATGCGGCGTTTTTTTTGGGCTGTTATCCTGGACGACGAGTCATATGCGCAACATGCGGGCTTCGATCTGGGTTGTGGATCCAAAGGTGGAACAGATCAACGAGGTCAAACCATTGCGCGATACGGATGTGAATCGTGTTCGCAGCGTGGTGGGTGTTGCGTATGCGGCACCGATGTATGCTGGCTTAATGCAGGCTCGGATGGCGGATGGTGGCTTTAAACAAGTTCAGATTGTCGGACTTGATGCGGCGACCATGGTGGGACGGCCCGGTAACATTCTTGCCGGTCGGCTGGAGGATCTACGGTTACCCAGCAGTGTGATGATCGACACTGACGCAGTCGTGAAGCTGAGCATCGGACGTTCTCACCCTCTCAAGATTGGCGACGTTTTTGAGATTAATGATCGTGAGGCACGAATCATCGGCATTTGTAAGGGTGCCAAATCATGGACGGGAGCACCGTATATCTTTACGACTTATGAGCAGGCACTTCGTTTCGCTCCACCGCAGCGCAAAATGCTGAGTTTCGTTGTTGCCGAACCGGCGCAAGGGTTGACTGCCGCGCAGGTTGCTCGGAAGATCGAGAAGGAGACGGGGTTAAAAGCGTTTACTGAGGAAGAGTTTTTTTGGTCGACGATTTGGTGGTATTTCAAAAACACGGGAATTCCGACCTCGTTTGGGACGACAATTTTGTTAGGTTTGTTGGTAGGGATTGCGGTCTCGGGCCAGACTTTTTATTCTTTCGTGCTGGAGAACACTCGGCATCTGGCTGCACTAAAGGCGATGGGAGCAAGTAACGGGCTTCTGGCGCGTATGCTTTTACTGCAGGCTCTGACTGTAGGGCTGATTGGGTATGGGTTGGGGATTGGCCTAGCGTCCCTGTTGGGTTTTATATTTCTGAACAAGGGGCAACCGCCGTTCTTCATGCCTTACCAGCTTCCGTTGGCGACGTTTGGTCTAATTTTTCTCATTTGTATTTTTGCGGCACTGCTCGGAATTCGTCGGGTTGCCAAACTTGAAGCTGCGATTGTTTTCCGTGGATAATCCAAACTTAAATCTAACGCCGCAACTTGCGGTTGATGTTCGTAACGTCACCAAAACTTTTGGCATAGGTGAGACAAAAACCGTTGCTCTTAAATCGGTGAATTTTGAAGCTCGGCAAGGTGAGTTATTGATGGTTGTGGGACCCTCGGGGTGCGGCAAGACGACGTTACTGAGCGTTGTTGCGGGAACGCTTAACTTTGAAGAGGGAGAGATTGATGTTTTTGGGTCATCACTACATCGCCTCAAACCTGCTCAGATCACGGAATTCCGGAAACGCAACATCGGTTTTATTTTTCAACAGTTTAATCTTATCCCGACTCTCAACGCGGTCGAAAACGTGAGCGTGCCCTTGCTGATTGGGGGCATGGCTCGTCGTGCTGCCGAGGAAAAAGCGGCGGCGATAATGAAGAAGGTCGGACTTGGAGAAAAAATTAAAGCCCGACCGTATGATCTGTCCGGCGGACAGCAGCAGCGCGTTGCGATCGCTCGGGCTTTGGTTCACGAGCCGCGACTGATCATTTGTGACGAACCGACCTCGGCTCTCGACAGCGAAACGGGGCATTGCATCATGGAACTTCTCTACGAAGTTGCACGGTCGCCACAATGTTGCGTTATTATTGTGACCCATGATAACCGAGTTTTCCAATACGCCGATCGCATGACCGAAATGGAGGATGGGCGTGTTCGGCGAGTTCACGAAAACCCAGCTCGCAAGAATGGATCGGCTGCTTCCTTACTGGTGCCCGTTTAAGACGTTATGCTTTTCAAGAAACCTAGTTTTTATTTGGCGATCATCGGCATCTTTGTGATGTTCAAACTGGTCCGAAGCACGGCCTATCGTCCACCCGCGCCGCCGCCGCTGGTTGAACCAGCCCGTTCCCCGTTTGCGGTGTCCGTCGCTGCTACGGGACTCATTGAGTCGGTTCACGAAAATGTGAAGATTGCGGCACCTCGGGTTGGGCTTGTCGCTAAGGTGCATGTGATCTCTGGAGCCAAGGTCAACCGAGGAGACATCCTGTTCGAAATGGACACACGGGAGGCGAGAGCGAAGGTAGCTACTACTCGGTCGCAACTGGCCTCGATTCGTGCTGAGTTAGCGATGGAGCAAGTGCAAGCGGACGATTTGCGGGATCAATTGGCCCGTATCACGAAGTTGAACAAAGACAAAGTTGCGAGCGACGATGAGCGGGTGCGCAAAGAATTCGGGCTGCACGCTGCTGAGGCTCGACTTGCTAAAACGGCCGCGGACATCGCGACATCGGAGAGTCTGTTGCAACAAGCCGAGGTCGAACTCTCCGTGCTAACAGTGGTAGCTCCGCGGGGAGGCACTGTGCTGCAGGTGAATGTGAGGGAGGGCGAAAACTCTAGCTTGAATCCCTCCGAAGGGTTGATGCTTTTGGGTGATACGGAGACGCTTCAAGTGCGTGCGGAGGTTGACGAACAGAACGCACCGATGGTCATCCCCAATCAACCTGCGGTCGCGTTTCTCAAGGGTTCAACGGATCAAAAGATCGAACTTCGATTTGTGAGAATTGAACCCTTTGTTGTCCCAAAACGCAGCCTCACAGGGGATAGTCTCGAACGTGTGGACACGCGCGTTCTGCAAACGATCTTCGAATTTGACCGTCCTGCATTTCGGGTTTATGTGGGGCAGCAAGTGGACGTGTTTATCCAAGGGCGGGCTGATTGATGGGGCTGTGGAAGGCGACTGAACACGGAGGCACTAACCCAACTCTTCGCCCAACTCAACATTCCAATAAGCGATGTCGAGGAAATGTTTCCAACTATCATGGTAGTTGCCGACAATATTCACATGGATGAACGGTCGCCACTTCGGCCGCTTTGGTTTTCGCCAAAGGTGCATCCCCGCTTCGATCGGTGTGCGATTTGCTTTGTGAGTGTTGCAGCGGATGCATGAACAAACAATATTCTCCCACGTGGTGGGACCTCCTCGATGGCGTGGGATCACGTGGTCGAGATTGAGATCCCGACGTTCAAAAACCTTGGCGCAGTATTGGCAGGTATTATGGTCTCGCTCGAAAATATTGTGGCGAGTGAATTTAACTTCCTTCTTGGGAACGCGATCAAACAGAACCAATAGTATGACGCGTGGGACGCGGATTTTGAAAGAGATGGTACTGATGCTCTCTGAATGAGGATCCTGCTGGGACAGGTCTTGCCATTCGCGAAAGTCTAACGTGCGAAAAGAGCCGTCGGTACTGTTGAGAACAACTTGAGCCTGACCTTCAAATAGAAGGGTGAGAGCGCGTCGTGCGGTGCAAACATTGACCGCTTGCCACAAGCGGTTAAGTACTAAAACCTGCTGGTTTAAGAACGAGTTCATACTTAGCCTGACCCCGACGGAACGTATCCTGAACTCCATGATGATGTCAACAAATCGAGGAGAAAATTTAATTAACTCCTCTTTTAAATCACAAGCGATCATCACCGCAGGCTCGGTGGGATTGGAGCAAAAGGAGTTGATGCTATTCCGGATTGCCAACAAGGATTCTCCCTGCTTAAG
>WBXJ01000248.1 GCA_008933045.1 Verrucomicrobiota bacterium | reverse complement strand
GGCAAGCCGAGGCCGGGCACGAAAGTGAAATCGGCCCAATCCTTCTTGGTGTTATCGTCGAAGTTATCAAGTACTTTAGCTCGCAAACCAGTTGTCAACGACAACAGAAGTGAGAGCGCAATGAGCGTGCGGTAGATTTTCTGGGCGTGTTGAATCATAATAAATACTCCTTTCGCGGCAGACCCATTAGGGGGCTACCAGTGGAAAAGTTTGTTGGAACCCTCCCAAACTGAAGTCGATTCCAGTAAAAGTCAACCGAAAATACTACTTTTTTGAACTTTGTTTGATACACGACAGGAATGCGGCTCAATCTTGCATGGTGGAGGTTGGGTGGTTAAAATAGGTCGAGGATGAACTACCAACGATCTCATGAACTATTTGCCACTGCTTTGGGTTTGATCCCGGGTGGGGTCAATTCCCCGGTTCGGGCTTTCCGTGCTGTTGGTGGTGAACCTTTTTTTGCGGTTCGCGCTCAGGGTGCACGGATCTGGGATGTGGATGGGAATGAGTATATCGACTATGTCGGAACTTGGGGGCCTGCGATTCATGGTCACGCGCCTGCGGCGATTATCGAGGCAATTCGTGAGACGGCAGGACGGGGGACAAGTTTTGGGATTCCTAATCCGCTGGAGGTCGAGATGGCGCAGTGGATCGTCGGTGCGGTGCCATCGGTAGAAAAAGTGAGGCTGTGCAATTCGGGCACCGAAGCGGTCATGTCAGCGATTCGATTGGCGCGTGGTTTCACAAAGCGTGACAAAATCATCAAGTTTGATGGTTGTTATCATGGTCACGTGGATTCGCTTTTAGTTCGAGCGGGTTCTGGTGCTCTGACTTTTGGCTACCCTGATTCTGCGGGGGTTCCCGCCGCATTTGTCCAACATACGGTGGTGGTTCCTTACAACGATGAGGAAGCAGTCCGCGAGGCCTTGGCAGCCAATCGGGGGCAGGTCGCAGGGATTATTCTGGAACCCGTCGCCGGCAACGCGGGACTTTACGCGCCTCGGCCTGGTTTTCTGGAGTTTTTGCGACGCATCACGGCGGAGGAGGAAGTGGTGTTGATTTTTGATGAGGTGATGACGGGTTTTCGACTCGCTTGCGGTGGAGCTCAGGAACTCTACGGTATCAAGCCTGATCTGAGTTGTTTTGGCAAAGTGATCGGTGGAGGATTACCTGTGGGTGCTTTTGGCGGGCGTCGAGAGATTATGGATTACCTCGCGCCGTTAGGTCCCGTTTATCAAGCCGGAACCTTGAGCGGCAACCCCCTTGCGATGGCGGCTGGTTTGGCATCCTTGAGATTGTTGTCGCCCCAGACTTATCAACGGTTGGATGAAGCGGGGGCGATGTTGGAAAAAGGTATGCGGGAAATTGCTGCTCGCGCGAAAGTTCCGGTCACTTTTAACCGTGTGGGTTCAATGTTCTGCGGCTATTTTACACAGGGTCCTGTTTGGAATCTTGAGGATGCGTTACGGAGTGATCGTGCGCGGTTTGCAAAGTTTTTTCACGGGTTGTTGCAGGAGGGAGTCTATCTAGCGCCGTCACAATTCGAGGCAGGCTTTATTTCAACTGCTCATGGCTCGGACGAAATTGAGCAGACGTTGCGTGCGGTCGAAAAAGTCATGGCTACACTTTGAACAGATACGATCGACTGAGTTATGAGAATTCTGGCCATTGACCATGGAACCGTCCGCATGGGCGTCGCGTTGAGCGATGAACTCGGCATGATCGCGCATCCCTTGGCATTTATTCCCGCAGAACCGTTCTCATTATTTTTGACTCGGCTGAAGCAGCTATTGAAGGAGAAAGAGGTTGAGCAGATTCTGATTGGGCTGCCTCGAAACATGGATGGTTCGTATGGGCCCGCAGCGCTTAAGGTGCAGGGGTTTGCCGCCGTCCTGGGTGAATCGATTGTGACGCCGATTAAGATGTGGGACGAACGGCTCACCTCGACTCAGGCTAACCGTTTCATGAGCGAGGTGGGTGTCAAAAAACACGAACGCAAGGCGAAGGTGGACGGGATGGCGGCGGCGATTCTCCTCCAAAGTTATTTGGACAGACTTTCTGCCTAAACGCATGACTGCGCGTCGCCTCAATAAAATTGCGCAGGATGCCGCGTTGAAAGGGCAGGGGGAAGATCTGGATTTGTCAGAAGCTGCCACTCGCCTTCGGATGACCATTGCGTTTGATGGTTTAGCGTACCAGGGTTGGCAATGGCAGAGGGTTGGCGTCGGTGTGCAGGAGAAAATCCAAGAGGCGTTCCAAAAAGTCTTCGGGGTCGCGCTGCAGGTTCATAGTTCCAGTCGGACGGATACGGGAGTCCATGCTTTAGGGATGGTTGCCCATGTAGATATCCCTCAGACGCACCAAAAAATGCGTCCTGAAAAGGTGTTGCTGGCTATAAACGCACACCTGCCTGAGGACATTAGGATCATGGAGGTTCGGGTCGTGCCTCAAAGTTTTCACGCGCGATTTTCTGCCTCCGGGAAGCAATACAGATATTCCGTGTGGAGTCATCGGTGTCATCATCCGCTGTGGCGTGGGACATCGTGGCATGTACCCCAGGCCCTTGATCTGCTGGCGATGCGCACGGCGGCCAAATTGCTTGTTGGAACGCATGATTTTCGCGCTTTTGCTGTCAACACTCCCTATCGAAAGAAGAACACAATTCGAACTCTGACTCGGTGTTCCATTCAACGATCCGGATCCATGTTCACCTTCGTGATTGAGGGCAATGGGTTCCTTTACAAAATGTGTCGAGGACTAGTTGGCACGTTGGTTCAGATCGGACAGGGTAAATACGCAGCTCAGGATATCATCAGGATGATCGAGTGCGAGGATCGGCGCGTGGCAGGAATGACCGCTCCTGCCCGGGGATTGGTGCTTTGGAAAGTGTATTACAAAAAGAAAAAAAACGCCGTGGTCAACCCGGTGAATCCCGAGATGGAAGGAGAATAGGATTGCACATCGTCATCGTGGCTCCGGAAATTGCTCCTAACACCGGTAATATTGCTCGGGTTTGTGCTGCAACTCGGACGTCGCTCCATCTAATTGAGCCGCTCGGATTTCAACTGGATGATAAGGCTCTGAAACGTGCCGGAATGGATTATTGGCAACAGGTTCACTGGACTCGATGGCGGGATTGGCAAACGTTTTCCGCTTCTCTTAAGCCTGATGCGCGGCTTTGGTTGATCGAGTCGGATGGTCCAAAGTCTTATGCGGACGTCAGCTATGGACCGGATGATTACCTTGTTTTTGGACGAGAGACCGCAGGCTTACCCAAGCTCCTGTTGCAGCAGTATCCCAATCAATGGATCCGTATCCCGATGATGAATCCGTTGGCGCGTTCCCTTAACCTTTCGAACTGTGCCGCACTGGTCCTCTATGAAGCCTTGCGTCAGCAGGGGTTTGCTGGGGAAACACACTCGGGCGACAGCCAGTGAAGGATCAGGACACTATCGAGGACCGAGCATTTCTTCAGCGTGTTGGCGGGCGGCTGAGGTTTGTCCTCCGAGCATTCGAGCAAGTTCCGTGATCCGCTGTTCGTGATCGAGCCGTGTGATTTTAGAAATGGTTCGACCATCGCTTATTTCTTTTTCGACAACAAAATGTTGGGCCGCCACCGCGGCGACTGGTGGTAGGTGTGTGATGCAAAGCACCTGTCGTTGCTTGCCAATTTGTTGCATTTTCTCACCCACGACGCGGGCCGTTTCGCCACCGACGTTCGCATCCACTTCATCAAAAATTAGAAGCGGAATTTGATCTTCCGCAGCAAGGACCGTTTTGATGGCCAACATCACGCGTGCCATCTCACCCGAGGAAGCAATGGCACGCAAAGGTTGTGGGGGTTCTCCCGGGTTGGGTGCGAATAAAAACTCAGCCGCGTCAGCACCCGTGGGCGACATGT
>WBXJ01000247.1 GCA_008933045.1 Verrucomicrobiota bacterium | reverse complement strand
TGTAATTGTCCCCCATCGAGAAGCAGTTGCCCACGCAGCGATTGAAACTCATTTGGCATCGATTTTAGAAGGGCTGAAGGAGTACGTGGCCCTCACCCTCCTAAATAATCTGCTCCATGCTTGCGCTGCTGGCAATCCTGATTAGATTGAGGTTCATGAAGAAATTACTGCTCATTGTTTTCGTGGGCTCCATTTTGTTCACAGCGGGATGTTCCCACTCTGGAAGTCGTGAATTCATTCCAGGTCAAGGTTGGAGACAAAACTGACCAACCCCTCAGGAAATAAATCAGGCCCCTGGGCGTTCAAATCCAGCGGCCTGATCCGTTAAATGGAGGGTTACTTCAACAAGGCCAGAGCGGCTTCGACCATTTTGTCGGCGGTCATGCCGTGTTTCTGATACAGCTCGTCGGCGAGGTAAGCAGACTGGCCAAATTCACCGTTAATTCCCAGCGACGTGATCCGATGAGCAATTCCCGCTCGGGAAAGTGCGTGCGACAGTTGCGCTCCCATGCCACCCACAATTTGATGATCCTCAATCGTGACCAACCGCCCGGACGCAGCTCGGACAGCGGCACCGATGGTTTCGACATCCACCTTGTTGACAAAGGGGGCATTGATCACCGTGGCTTGAATGCCTTGCGCGGCCAGTTTTTTTCCAGCCTCAATGGCTTTGCTGAGCAGTGGCCCGGAACCCACAAGGACGACGTCGGCTCCTTGTTGAATGACTTGGGCCTTACCCCACGGGTAGGTCGCCCCTTCCACCCAACTGAGAGGATAATTTTCGCGACCGACAAAAAAGATATAATTCTCAGGCTCGTGCCCTGTCCGACGGGCCTCAGCATATTGATGAAGTGCCTGATACATGAGCGACTCCGCCTCATCCGAACAGGACGGCGCAAGCACTGTCGTGTGAGGGATCGAACTCAGCGCGGCAAAATAAGTCGTCGCCTGATGGGAGGCACCGTCCGCAGCATCTTGAAATCCGACATGCGAGAACATCGCGACCACTCCCGACTGCGAAAGAGCCGCCATGGTGAGCGGCAGGTTGCCCTTGGTCACACCGAATTGACCGAATGTATCCACAATCGGAATGAAGCCGACTTTAGCTAACCCTGCCCCTGTGCTAATCATGTTCGATTCAGCGATACCGACCTCAATGAATCGTTCTGGGAACGTTTTTTGAAATGGACTAATCCCGGTTGATCCCTGCACATCCGAAGACACCGAAAACACAGGCAACCCATCGGTTGCCGCACGAATGGCACCCTTGGCAAGCCCTGCTTGAACCTTGTCCTTCTTGACGACCGGTGCGGAAGTCGATCCAACTGCGGCTGCGGCTTTCGCCTTCTTGGCTGACTCAGCATTCTCCCAATCTTGGCGCAAACTTATGGACCAGGCTTTGAACATTTCGGGTGTTTTTCCCTCGAAAATTTCGTCCACGAACTCAATAATCTTTTCACCGTTTGCCAGCGGAAACCCATGGCCACCGGCTGAATTCTCCATCGTCGATTTCACACCGTAACCTTTGATGGTTTTGATGATCAAGCAAACCGGTTGATTCGCGTTGGCGTTCGCTTCAGCGATGCCTTTTTCGATAGCGAGATAAACCTCCTGAAGATCGTGACCCTGCGGAACTCGAATCACCTTCCATCCGAGGGAATCCATCGCCGCGAAGGTAGGTTGCATGCTGAACGAATCCTTCGTGATACGTCCCGAAAGTTTCGTGTCATTATCGGAAATAATCATCACGAACGGGTTGACCCGACCCTTGGCTGCCAACCCCGGAATCGCAGCAAACGATTCCTTGGCTTCGCCTTCCATCGACGCGCCATCGGAGACGATGCAAATTGTGGTTCGATCATTCTTGGCCACCCTGTCAGCAATGGCCAAGCCCTGAGCTTGAGGAAGGGAAGATCCCAACGGCCCGTTACTGAGCAACACACCTTCGGGATTCAGATGTGACTCACCATGACCCGTCAATTTGCTCTGGATACTCCGAAAACCTCTCAGGTCTTCAAAGGTCAATCCGGCAAAACCGTAATTGGCTTGAAGTGCATAAATACCATTTTCAGCGTGACCCGCATCGTTGACAAAATTAAACGCCTCAAACCAAGGTCGATCCTTGACCGAATACATGATAGAATGGACTGCTGACAACATTTCTGCGAACGCCGCAGGCCCACCCCAATGGCAAGCAGCACCCCCGTTCACCGCATGCACATCCATCAAAGCAACCAGTCCACGGGTAGCTTTGGGGCAACCTAACACCACCACTTGACCGGCTGCATTGTTTACCTGGGTCGCGTACTGGGGCGGGCGGATGGGTGTCGTCCCCAGCTTGCTCTTGAGCGCGAAAGGTGCCAGTGGTGGGGCGGTAATTTGCTGAGCAACTGAGGTATCTACGGCCATATTTTTAGTGAGTTTTACGATCGAATAACAAGGGGCGAATATTAGTCCGCCAGCACAAAAATGAAAGCAAGAAAATCAGACCACACAAGGTAAAATCTGGTCGGAGCTACGCTTGCCAAGCAGCGCTGGCGACTTTAGGATTGGGGCGGATTTAATTGATCCATAACCCAAGCTATGAAAATGTTTTTTGCCCTCCTCACCCTCGCTTCTGTTGCAATCGTCTGTTTTGCTGCCGATCTTCAAGGAAAAAAATCCGTTCTCCGCCACGTTGTAGCTTTCAAATATAAAACAAGCGCGACAGCCGATCAGATCAAGGCGGTGGAGAAGGCTTTTTCTGCCCTCCCCAGCAAGATTTCTGAAATTAAAGGTTTTGAATGGGGATTAAACAACAGCCCAGAGAATCGCAATAAAGGTTGCACTCACGGCTACATCTTGACGTTCACTTCGGAGAAGGATCGCGACGCTTATATTATTCATCCCGACCACAAAATCTTCGGCGGTCTAGTTGGTCCCTTGCTCGATGATGTGTTTGTGATCGATTTTTTAACTAAGGAGTAATTCCGTCTGTTCGACCGAACGACACGCGCAGCATGTTACTATCGCCCGAGGAGCTAGCGAGCCTCGTTGAGGTGCGCCACAACAGTCCGCATCAGCTCTTGGGAATGCACCCGTTGGGCGATGATTCAGGGCTGGTTGTGCGCGGCTTTTTTCCCGGGATCAAGTCCGTTGAGGTGCGCCCCCTTCATGACGCCACGCTTCCTCGATTTCAACTCGATCCGATCGCAGAGACAGGAGTTTTTGAGGGAGTGACTCAGGCAGCTCAACAGGTTTTTGCTTATGAATTGGTGATGACGCAGGGCGATGGAGGCACATGGCACGCTCGGGATGCTTACTCGTTTCTGCCATCCCTCAGTGAAACTGATCTGTTTCTTTTCGCACAGGGAAACGAACATCGGATTTACGATAAACTGGGTGGACACCTCCGCGTCATTGATGGCGTTTCGGGATGTACTTTTGGGGTTTGGGCTCCTAACGCACTCCGTGTGAGTGTGGTGGGTGAATTCAATCAGTGGGATGGGCGTCGTCACGCCATGCGTCTGCTGGGCGCGTCGGGGATTTGGGAGATTTTTATTCCCGATGTTCGCGAAGGTCATCACTACAAGTTTGAGATTCTGATTAGCACCGGCAAAGTGGTGTTGAAGTCGGATCCTTTTGCCTCCTTCTGTGAGGCCGCTCCTAAAAACGCTTCCATCGTTTGGAATAACGAAAAGTTTATTTGGACCGACCAAGATTGGATGGAACGGCGGCGTGGGTTCGACGCGCTCCGTGCACCGGTAAGTGTGTACGAAATGCATCTCGGTTCGTGGAAAAAGAAAACGGCCACAGAATCCTTCAGCTACCGAGAACTCGCTAGACCCTTGGTGGATTACCTCCTACGCATGGGGTTTACACATGTCGAATTCATGCCGGTGGCTGAGCATGCTTTTTTCCCTTCGTGGGGT
>WBXJ01000246.1 GCA_008933045.1 Verrucomicrobiota bacterium | reverse complement strand
TTGAGCTAATGGGTTACACTCGCACCAACGGTCTCGCGTTGGCGGCTGGATTGGTGGACGCCGTGCATTCGATCGAGTCCCGCGCTGTGGCGACTTTTTTTTCTCGCAGAGGTCCATTTGATGGGTCGATGCAGGAATACTTTGCGAGCTTCTCTCTGATCATTTGCTATCTCTACGATCCGGATACGTTATTCCAGACGAACATTGCGAGCGTGGCGAAGGCCCAGTTTATTGTGGGCCCGCATCGGCCCGATGAAAACCTCAGCGTCGCGGCCAGTAAAGTTTTTCTGCAACCGTTGGAACGATTGGCCATTTTTGATGCTGACCCTGTGCCAAGCCTATCGCTCGGTACTGCTTCCTCCGCCAACACCCCCACTATTGCTGTGCATCCTGGGAGCGGTAGCGAACGCAAGAATTGGCCCGAGGCTTGTTGGCGAAGTTTGCTGGAACGAATCATCGCCGAAATGCCCCATCAACTTCTACTCATCGGAGGAGAAGCAGAAGGGTCGCGTCTCGAACATTTGGCTCAGGGATTTCCTCTGGAACGGTTCAAAATCCTGCGGAATCAGCCGCTTGTCGAAGTGGGTCAAGCATTGCAGGGAGTAAATTTTTTCCTAGGTCATGATTCTGGAATCAGTCACCTCGCAGCCGCGATGGGGCGGCCTGGATTAGTGCTTTGGGGACACACCAACGCCTCCATCTGGTGCCCACCAAGCAAGAAAATCAAAGCACTACAACATCCGACCGGCCTCGAAGACCTAACGGTAGAAACCGTGCTGATCGAAGTGAGAAGACTCGCAATGGGCTAGTTCTTGCCTCCCGTTGGGGCCAAGGAACATTTCTATATCAACCCCTTTCCGAACGAACACCTGCGATTGGTGGCAAAACACCGGGTCACCACCCCGATAACCTGAGTTATGCCCGTTTGAATTCGGTGAGGCTTTTAGGTTCGCTCAGGACGACGGAAGCGAGCATCACTTCTCGAAATGTTTTTGGTTGCCGCAATAAGGCTCGAACCCGACCGGCTTCGGGGTTGATGGTCGAATTGAGTCGTTGTCTAGGGTTGGTAAGCGGGCTGATGCCGTGACCAGCAATCCCCTGAATTTTGCCTTCGACGCGGTTCGTTGATGGGCCGCTGTGCATGAAGGCGTGAGCCGTTTCCTTCATGCGTTGTCCCGCATCAAATGAGGTGGAGCCTTTTTTTATTGTGGGTTGTTGCTTAAATTCCTGATGCACCTTTTGTACCGGGCTCTGGACTTTGATGGGAATTTCCTTGTTCGGCGTGGACC
This sequence comes from Verrucomicrobiota bacterium, assembly GCA_008933045.1. Lineage (GTDB taxonomy): Bacteria > Verrucomicrobiota > Verrucomicrobiia > Limisphaerales > SXQI01 > SXQI01. The sequence continues at coordinate 2,626 of WBXJ01000246.1, read as the reverse complement.
GAATCACAGGAGGCAAGGATGGCTCGGGTTGCGGCTCCTGTCCCGGATCCATCAATCGACGGAGTATCTCTGCCAGATCGCCCCCCAATTGCGGCCGAGGAGCTGGGGCGAGGGGTGATTCGCGTTCAGAAGACGGTGATGCCTCTTCCGATGGTTCCTGCTGCTTTTTCTTGGCCCAAGCAGACAGTGCCGCACCAGCGATCAGAACGATAATGGTGATGATTTGTTCCATCGCGCACCCGAATTAACGTTTCTCGAATCCGCTTAAGATTGGTTCCCTTGCGTCGGGCCACTCGGTTTTGCCAAGCTCTCGCGCATCGACGTGTCGGCCTGCATATTTTTCATTTTGACGTAATCCATGATGCCCAGATTACCGGACCGGAACGCTTCCGCCATGGCTAGAGGCACTTGCGCTTCGGCTTCGACAACTCGCGCTCGCATCTCTTGTGTGCGTGCCAACATTTCTTGTTCCAAGGCCACCGCTGCGGCACGGCGGACCTCGGCTTGAGCCTGTGCGATCAGCTTATTTGCTTCGGCCTGTTCGGCTTGTAATTTGGCGCCCACATTCTCTCCGACATCCACATCAGCGATGTCGATGGAAAGGATTTCGAAGGCGGTGTTGCTGTCGAGGGCTTTTCCTAGAACGGTCTTGGAAATGCGATCCGGATTCTCCAGCACATCCTTATAGCTATCCGCAGAACCGATCGTCGACACAATGCCCTCTCCGACGCGGGCGATGATTGTTTCCTCGGTTGCACCCCCCACAAAACGGTCTAAGGCCGTGCGGACCGTGACTCGGGCGCGGGCGCGGATGACGATCCCGTCTTTCGCAACGGCGTCGATAGTGATCTTGCCCGAGCTCGGTGCTGGACAATCAATGACTTTTGGATTGACCGAAGTTTTGACGGCTTCAAGCACGGTTTTACCAGTGCCCTTGGTTGCCAGATCAATGGCGCAGGCGCGGTCAAAATCGAGGTGAATCCCCGCCTTTTTTGCGGCGATAAGTGCCAGGACCACCATCCCGATATTACCACCCGCTAGATGGTGAGTGGACAGGTCATCAATCGTCACTGGCAACCCTGATTTTACCGCCGTGATGCGCGTATCAACCACGGGGCCCACGGGCAGATTCCGCAACCGAAGCGCAATAAGTTCCGTGAAGGTCACGGACGCTCCCGAGAAAAGTGCGCGAACCCAAATGCTCAGAAAATTACCGAGCAGGATGAGGATGACTAGCAGCACTAGGCCGAGAACCACGAAGAGGATCGGCACAAGATTAGAGGTAATTGGTTCCATAAATTTTCTTTTCCTTAAAAACTAGCTATTGGGGTCGGACAACGACGCGCATGCCTTCGATAGCAATGACTTTCAACGACGTTCCTTTTTCGACAAATATTCCTTCTGTGACGACGTCTACGCGGTGCCCATCGATAAGGGCGGTGCCGCTGGGGCGTAACACCGTGAACGCAATTCCTGTTTTGCTGAGCAGGTTCGGTTGCTCCGCTCCTACATTCCCGATGGAACGGTTCGATACAAAAATCTTGGCGAAACGGCTGTTCGGAAAATATTTGAAGTAAAGCATCGTGCCGACGAGCAGAACACAGAGCACGGCGATCAGCACGCCATTGCCGGTTTTCACCCCAAATTCTCCGTAAGCCATCACCACCCCGGTAATGAGGCAACCTAAACCGATGACTCCAGCGATCAGACCTGGCAGGACCGTCTCCAACCCCAGCAAAATGACACCGGCGATTAACAATGTTGCCACGAGCTCCACAAGATCAAGCTATACCTAAATCTCCCAAGCGCAAGCGGCGTTAAGATTTGTGCCCCGAGTTTTGAGCTTACGGAAGCGGGCATTTTCTCACTTGCAACGCCCCTCACGATCTCCATTCTCTGGGCGATGCACTGGAATATTTTTTTCGTAAATTTGGCGTTGGCTTTCTCCATGCTGAGCCAGACGATCGCTGGAACCTTCGTCCAAATACGACTCCCCTTGGGTGATATCGAGCTTGAGTTGTATGATCAGGATAAGCCTGAGACCGTGCGGAATTTTCTGAGGTACATCCAGTCGGGCAGATTTTCGGCGAACCAATTCATCCACCGATGGGAGCCTGAATTTGTCATCCAAGGTGGGGGTTACACGGTGACGAATCGCACCCTGAGTTCTGTCGAGATTCTTGCGCTGACTCCCTTCGCGAACATTCCCAACGAATACTCGGTCGGGCGCAAATTCAGTAATACCTACGGAACCATCGCAATGGCGCGAGCCGGTGGGCAGACCAATTCAGCCAACTCACAGTGGTTCATCAACCTCGGCAACAATTCGTTTCTCGATACGGTGGATGGTGGATTCACCGTGTTTGGGCGTGTGATCGGTAGCACGAATGTCTTGGAGCGATTCAATCGAGTGGAAGTCGCAAACGGCGTTTACCGAATGGATATCGGCGGTGCCCTGAACCATCTGCCGGTGCTTTCACCCAAACCTAGTTATGAGGATTTGGTCTACGCCGATATCACAACACTGAAGGTGAGAGTCGAAAAAATTAACCTTGGCACCCAACAGATCTCTTGGACGAGCGTGAAGAGTGCTACCAACGTGGTCGAATTTACGTCCACCTTTCCA
>WBXJ01000245.1 GCA_008933045.1 Verrucomicrobiota bacterium | reverse complement strand
GGCCGGGAAGCCGTTGTACTGGGAGTATTTCACTTTCACACGAGTGCTCGGCTCGAGCCACTTCTTGATCTCGCTGTGACCGTCCACAAAATTAAACCCACCGGCACCGTTGTGATAACTCGCCGGAAGGTCTACCCAACTATTGGGATCCTCCACCCCTGTAATCTCCCAGCCGTCATTGATGCTATCGGGGTGTTCATCATTCATCAGCCAAAGATTGCTCGGGCTGGGTCGGATGACGTCGGTTGTTTTGTTGTAGTTACAGTAGGTTGGGAACCACGTGGAGCCGTTGGCTGATTTGCTGTAAGCTCCGCCCTCCACAAAACCGTTCATCGCGACGCTCCGCACCCGCAATTGACTTCCTCCCGCACGTTTCACTGGATGGGTGTCGGCGGGACACCGGTAGATGCTCACATCTCGGGTGTAAGCTCCGAGCTTAGCGTTCCGTAAGTAGAGCTTATTGGTGTTATCCGAATTGCCCGCGGTCCAATCAAGCCAGCCTGTCACCCAACCTGCGTTCACATTTCCTGCACTACCGCCTTGGTTTGGTGGGAACCAGTCGTTGTTATCTCCCGCATAGAGCAGGACCGCCAAGCCTAGTTGTTTGGTATTGCTCATGCATAAGATGCCGTGAGCCTTTGTTTTAGCCTTGCCCAATGCTGGAAGCAACATCCCCGCAAGAATCGCGATGATGGCAATCACGACCAAAAGCTCAATCAGAGTGAACCCCCGCTTAGCGAAGTGAGTTGGCACGCTAGGAAAAAGTTTCATTGGCATCTAACTGTGATGGACTGAATCAAGCCACAACCGCATGTCCTTCCCCCGAACCGTGGAACGGAGTGCCGCTCAACGCTTCGCTGACGAACGCTCAAGGATCCAAGCGATGTCTCGGCTCTTGGCGGCGGTGAAACCGTTGTACTGGGAGTATTTCACTTTCACACAAGTGCTCGGCTCGAGCCACTTCTTGATCTCGCTGTGACCGTCCGCAAAATTAAACCCACCGGCACCGTTGTGATAACTCGCGGGAAGATCCACCCAACCGTTGAGATCCTGCGGATTCATAATCTCCCAACCATCATTGATACTATCGGGGTGCTCATCGTTCATTAGCCAAAGGTTGCTTGGGCTAGGCCGGATCACATCCGTTGTTTTGTTGTAATTAAAATAGGTCGGGTACCATGTGGATCCGGTAGATTTTCCATAAGCACCGCCCTCCACAAAACCATTCATCGCCACACTACGCACGCGCTGTTGACTGCCCCCCGCACGCTTGACCGGATGCGAGTCCGCTGGACACCGGTAAATACCGACATCTCGCGTGTAAGCTCCGAGCTTGGCGTTCCGTAGAAAAAGCTTGTTGGTATTATCCGTATTGCCAGCGGTCCAATCAAGCCAGCCTGCCACCCAACTGGAGTTCACATCCTTAGTGCCGCCGTTGAGATTGGGTGGGAACCAGTCGTTAGAATCCCCCGCATAGAGCAGGATCGCCAGACCTAGTTGTTTGGTATTGCTCATGCAAGAGATGCCTTGAGCCTTAGTTTTGGCCTTGGCGAGCGCGGGAAGCAACATCCCCGCGAGAATCGCGATGATGGCAATTACCACCAAAAGTTCGATGAGAGTAAATCCACGCTTAGCAAAGGGGGTATGTGCGTAAGGGAAAATTTTCATAGGGATGTAAAGTGATTAAACACCATCCAAAACGAAGATCTCAGGAATAGCAAGAACGATTTGAATAAAAATGGAGGAGAGAGGGGGATTCGAACCCCCGGTACCTTTTTACACCAATAAACAATCAAAAAACCCAATGATTTAACACTTTCAAACACCCTTGACACGGGAGATTGTTAGTCCATACCGTTAGTCCATGTCTAGCGTTCATCGTGCAAATGGAAAGCCAAACTGGTTTTGTTACTACAGCGACCACACCGGGCGGCGGCGTTGCAAGAGCACCGGCACCGCCGACAAGAAAGAGGCAACACGGATTTGTGAGAGGATCCAGACGATTGAAGACGGGGCACGCACTGGCACTTTGACCGCAGACCGTGCGCGGTCTGTAATAGAAAGCACGGTCAGCGAGATCATGGACAGCATTGGAAGCCCTATAGAGCAAGTCACCATCAGGGAATTCTTCACGGTCTGGATCAAGGACCGTGAACTGGAAACCAGCTCGAGAACTCAAATTCGCTACGTTGGCATTGTGAAAGTCTTCCTCAAATTCATGCAAGGAAAGGCGGGGCGGCGGCTTTCGGCACTCACGGCGGCGGATGTTCTGCGGTTTCGTGATAGCCTGGCGGGCAGGCTGGCGAGTACCACCGTCAATCTACACGTCAAGGTTTTGCGTGTGGCTCTAGAAAAGGCGGTCAGAGAAAACTATTTCGTGAAAAACCCGGCCAAACAGGTTGGAATTCTCCACGCGTCAGGGAAACAATCGCGGCGGGCTTTCACCTTACCTGAACTCCGGAAACTGCTAGAAGTGGCCAACGAGGATTGGCGGACGGCAATCTTGATCGGCATGTATTGCGGTTTGAGGATTGGCGATATTTGCAGCCTTTGCTGGAATAACATCGACCTAACCCGCAAGGAAATCACCTTCACCACAGCCAAGACTAATCGCACACAGATATTGCCAATGCACGGCACGTTGCAGAAGCACATCGAAAGCCTTCCGATGGGTGACGATCCGGAGGGACCTGTCTGCCCCTCGCTCTATGGGAGAGCGACAGTCTCAAATCAGTTTTACGGAATCATGGCCACGGCTGGACTTGTGCCACCCAGAACTAACAAGAAAACCAAGAACGGTCGTGAAGTGAAGCGGAAATTGTCCGCCATCAGCTTCCACGCATTGAGGCACACGGCCACCAGCCTGCTCAAGAATGCGGGCGTCTCCAATGCGGTGGCTATGGATTTGATCGGCCATGAAAGCCAAGCCATCAGCGCAAACTACACCCACGTCGACGATCAGACAAAGCGGGCGGCGGTCGATTTACTCCCTGACATATTCAAGGCGTGAAAAAGAAACAAAAACCACCCTCCACAGATCCAGCCCCTGTTTTTGGCAAGGACGGAACCTATGGCAAGCCCGGAGCGTGGGGCGTTGTTGAATGGGCCGATGATTGCGGGGAATGGTCAGGGCGTTGTGAGATCGGAAAAACCAGTGAGCTAAAAAAACGTTCGGATGGCGCGTAATCATCCAGAGACTTAAAAAGACACTAATTGTTGATGGGTTGGGCTTCCCGTTCATTGTTAGGGCTATCGAGGAAGTTTGGGAAGGTGGGAGGATGAAAAACAGTGTTGACAAGTTTAAGGAGATCGCCAGCACGATTAAAAATGCTGAGGAAATTCAGAAAAAATTTGCTCAACATTACCAACCAAAGGAGAAGCCCAAGGAGGGGAAAAACCAAAAGCCCCCCGAGAATTGCAGGTCTGTCACGGATACTGACACCCAGAACCTTCACAAGGCGCGGCATATAATAAAGGAAAAGGATTACCCGTCATTTTTTGCAGTAATGACCGCGCACACCGGGAAGCAAGACAAAGTGTTTCAAGAATCCTGTCGCCGTGCTTGGCTTCTAGATTACGCACGGTTGACGGGAAAGGTGCTCGACCCCGCTTCATCGTCAGACACTGATTTTCATGCGCTCCTGTGTTCTGCGATCAGAAACCACCGACGAAGGAAGGAAAGCACTAAGCGCAGGCATTCGATCGACGAGGAGATTGCTAGGGGGTGGATTTGCGAAAAGTATTGCAATCTCTCATCCCGTGAACTCGCGGAGCATATGTCAAAAAAGTTTGGGGGAGCAGTGACTAAGAACCAGATTTCCGCGCTCAAAGTACGCCGTCTGAACAAGCTGTTGTTGTATAGCAATGTGGAAGACGGGGCACCTACCAAGATGGTCTGAAGTAGGGAAAGTGTACGCGTTTCTTACCGTTCATATCTGAGTGT
>WBXJ01000244.1 GCA_008933045.1 Verrucomicrobiota bacterium | reverse complement strand
CAATCTGGGTGCGGACGGGAGCGGGTAGAACACGTAAGGTGAGGTAAAACGAGCGAGAAACATCCCGCAATAGGCTGGTCAATAAGTGGTGACGCACGATGGGGTCATTCTCCTCGATCAGGCCCAAGCCAAAGCTAAGATTTCAGACGCTTCGACCAGCGGGCGAGTTGTTTTTTAACTTCACGCGGCCCCGGTGCGCCGGTGATGTTTCGCTGGGCCATGGCTTTCTTTAAATCGAATAGATCCAATACATCATTGCCGAAAAGTTTTTCGACCGATTGGTATTCCGAGACTGTGAGTTGTTTAAGTGTTTTATTCTGTTTTTCTGCAAGCGCAACAACGGCCCCCACCGCGTGGTGGGCGTTGCGGAAAGGTAGCCCCCGCTGAACTAGGTAATCGGCAAGATCCGTTGCAAGTAGCGCGGGATCACTCGAAGCGTGTTGGCAGTTTTTCTCCACCGGACGAGTGTGGCGCAGCATCGCAGCCATCAGGCGCACGCACGCGCGCACGGTGTCGGCAGTGTCAAAAAGGCGTTCCTTGTCTTCCTGCAAATCGCGGTTATAGGTCATGGGAAGCCCCTTCAATAAAGTGAGAAGGGCCATGAGATTCCCAATCACGCGTCCACTTTTTCCGCGCGTCAGTTCGGCAACGTCCGGATTTTTCTTTTGAGGCATCAACGACGAGCCGGTGGTGTAGGCGTCGTCAATTTTGATGAATTGAAATTCTGAGGAAGCCCAGAGAATAATATCCTCGGACAATCGAGAAAGATGCACCGCGAGCAATGCCGCTGCCGCACAGAATTCGATCACAAAATCGCGATCACTCACGGCATCCATTGAATTCTGAGTCAATTGCGCCCTGCCTTGATCGTCAACGAACCCCAATTGCTCGGCCACGAACTGGCGGTCGAGAGTCAAGGTGGAACCCGCGATGGCACCGCTACCCAATGGGCAAACATTGGTTCGAATAAAAGCATCTTGGAATCGGCTTAAATCACGATCCAGCATCTCTACATAGGCAAGCAAATGATGGGCTAGAAAGACTGGTTGAGCGCGTTGTAAATGCGTGTAGCCCGGAATAATAATTTCGGAATGGTTTTGACCTAATTCAACGAGCGATCGTTGCAGGTCTTTCATCTCCCCGATGAGGTGCACAATTTCATCGCGAACCCACATCCGCAGATCCAATGCCACCTGATCGTTGCGTGAGCGTGCGGTATGGAGCTTCGCACCTGCTGGCACGCGCTGAGTGAGGGTTGCCTCGATGTTCATGTGAACATCTTCTAACTCACGCTTCCACTCGAATTGACCATTGCTAATCTCGCTGCCGATTTTTTCCAGTCCGGAGTGGATGGCCTGAAGTTCTGCCGAGGTGAGGATGCCGATTTTGTTGAGCATCGCGGCGTGTGCCATCGATCCTGTGATGTCCTGTCGCCATAACCGCCAGTCGAACGAGACTGATTCGGTGAAAGCGGCTACGTCCTCCCCTGGGCCATTTTCAAACCGTCCGCTGCGCGAGACCACTTGATTCCGTTTTTTCATGGTTCAGAAATGCTCAACCGATTGAGCTAATCGTCATACTCAAATGCTGAGACTATCAAAACAGTGTGTGTCCGTCGGCAAAAATCAGGGCGAATGTAAAGCAAGCCGATTGCCCTCGGTATCGGTGATGATGGCTCTTAACCCCCAAGCACCGATGGTGTGTTTGTCGAGAAGGATTCGCCCACCGTTGCTGAGGGTTGCAGCAATGGCCTCGTCCAATCTACCAGCACAGTTTAAATAAAGGAGAGGCCCGCGATGCGATGGTTGATTCTCATCGTCTGCATCCACGGGAACAAGACAACCGTTGACCTCGCCTTCTTTACCCGAAAGCAGGCCCACGGTGGCACCGGGGAATTCTTTTTTGCACACCTCAGTTCCGAGGATTGCCGAGTAGAAACGAACAGCGCGATCGAGGTTGTGGACAGGAATATCAAACCAGACAACTTGGTTAGCCATAGGGAATTGGGGATAGGTTGGGTATTGAGTTGAGCGGTTTTAAGGACGTGTTGCTGCTTTGGCGATGAACTCCACAATCGGGCTGGAGTCCTCCAATCCATGCGGGTGATGACCGACCCCAGGTTTAGCAATCAACTGGATACTGCCTCCTAACTTGCGATAACGTTCGGCCACGATTCCAGTGTTTTCATCCCATGGAACTACCTCATCAGCATCTCCGTAAACATGGAGCAACGGCACTTGAGCAGTAGCCAACGGGGCGAGGTTATCGATCGGATTTTTACCGTATGCCAATGCCTCGGCATCGTTTTTAAAGCCGAAGTTTTTCAACACTAACTGCCAATCTCCAGCACTTGCCTTGCCTTTACCTTTGCCGCCGGGCCAACTCTTGAAATCGCAGACTGCGGCGTCCGCATAAATACAGGATACGCGGGTAGGATTCGCTGCCGCCCAGTTGAAGCAATACAGCCCACCGCGACTCAACCCAACCAGAGCTGCTTTTTTCCCTAACCCTCGTTGCTGGGTAAGATCATCATAAAATGCGTTCCAATGACGCACCGCTTGCGGGCTTCCAAGCATGTCGGGAACGTTCATGTAGACTACGTGAAACCCTCGACCGAGCAGCGCAATATCGGGTGCGGGTTTATGTCCGAAAAATTCGCCGTGCCAAACCCATGGTTTACCGACTGCGCTGTGACGTGGGACTACGACCAGCACGGGCTTGCCATCCACAACATAATCATAGCGGTCAAAATTGTTCCACTGGCTACGCTTTCCCGGGAAGGGCTTAGCCAATGCTTGCACCTGCTCCCCGATCCGAGCGGCCTGCTGTCGAGCCTCCTCCAAGGGTAATCCTTTGCTCATACCGGGTCGGGTATGACCGGCTGTCGTGAGCATAGAATCTCGGAGCAAAGATTGTCGTTTTTGGATTAACGAATGAATCTCCTGACCATTGGTCACCGTCGCGAGAAATGCGTTCAAATCCTGAAACTGGCTGATACCCGCAGAACCACGTAGGAATTGCAAAACTTCACGAGCGATGAGCCATTGGCCTAGATCGTTGATGTGGACACCATCCCCAGCGAGGGTGAATTGTGGATCGGTTTTGCGGCGTTCGGCGAGAAAGCGATTCATCGCACCGTGGGTATCGACCACATCCCACCCGAGGGCGCGTTGGGCTAGGAGCCATTCTGAGTAACGACCAAGCACAGAATCATAGCCCTCAAACGGTTGTGGATAGGTGTCACGTCCAGCGGGGAGAGTTCTGGACTTGATCGGAAGTGGGTCAAAAGCACTTGGCGTCAGGTGGACGATCGTTGCCCCAGATTTAAGAACCTTTTCCCTTAAACGATTGATTCCACTCTGAAAGCGAGCGAATCGTTCGTCGCTAAAAGGATAGTAGATTCCATCATTCATCCCGTAACTCGCGAAAACGAGGTCGGGCTTGGTGAGAGCGAGAACACGATCCAACCGCTCGTGTAAATCAGGTCGTGGAAATTGACCTCCCGCATGACCGGGTTCCGAAAGACCGGATACGGTTTCGCTCGGTAATCCTAGATTAAAAAACTCAACTGAAGGATCAGCAGAATCGGCGACATAAAAGACTTCCATTGCCGCAGCGTATTGGCCGCTGTGGGTGATGCTATCTCCAAGAAAAAGAACTCGCCGAATCTTTGGTGAAAATGATTCAGGTGCAGCGATGACTGCCTGGGTCCAGAGACTGAGGAGAACGATGGCACAAAGGTGTCGTAAGCGGGATGCGTGAAACATGGTTCTATGAGGCACTAAAAACCGTTAAGATTCAAGCGCAGGTTATATTGACCTCCAGGGACCCCTTATGTTTTTGAGTTTCTGATTCTGACTGAACGCTTGAACAAGCAAAGCCTTTGATGTATTTTCTATGATATGTCGCACCCCTCGGCACGAACGATCTCTTGGTTGACCCTTCTGT
>WBXJ01000243.1 GCA_008933045.1 Verrucomicrobiota bacterium | reverse complement strand
GGCGACAACGGCTACACGGTGATGGCCTACACCACCAAGGCAGATGGCAGTGACAGGAAGGATATCCTGACCCCGCCAAAGTCTTTCCCGGTGACCACCCAGCCCGCCGACGCCATCAGCCAGACCGCATGGCAGCAGCAGATGGCCGCCTTCACCGTCAAGCCAGAGGATCTGGCTCCGCCCGCCCAACCCGCCCGCACCCTCTGGATCGCCTTCGACTCGAACGATAACAATACCTATGGCTCGCTGATTGATGATGTGCGCCTCCTGCCAGTGGACATAGCCATCGACGCCAACCGCGATGGCACCATTGACGACAGCGATAGGAGGAAAGTCTCCGAGGCGAAACCATGGAGCTTCTGGCTCAATGATGACGATGACACGAATGCCGATGCCCTTGGGTCTCAACGCGCTGATCACACCACCGGAACTGTGGATGGCGCGAAAGACTTGGACGATTTCTTCCCGGTGTTCCTCGACATACAGGAGCTGGTGAAGGCGCTTCCACCAAAGGCGAACCCACCCGCCGAGTCTGTGATATACAAGCTCAAGCAGGCCAATGGCGCGGTGAGCATTGTGGAGACGAATCTCACGCGAGAGGCGGCGTTCTCGTATAAGGATAGTACGGGAATAGGTTACGGTATATCTCTCCAACAGCACGCCGCCTCTGCGACGACGACGCAAGTCACAGCGGCGGGCGTGGAGTTGTCGGAAGACTTTTTGAACAACGTCAAGGATGCCAACAAGGGCGTGATCCTGATAGAGGGGCGCGCGGCAACGGACAAACCACTGGTGCTGACCGTGGAAAAGGGCGGCGTTCAGGTCGCGGAGGTTTCGCTGCCTCTTGCCATCGCCCCGAGGATTCTCCTTTTGCTGCACGGGATGAATTCCAATACATACACTTGGGATGACCTTGTGAGAGCTGCTTTTGGAGGCGGGCCGGTAATATTTGCGGATATCCGCGATGGACAATTCGCGCCCCTTACGCCCGCCACGCTGCCAAGCTTCAATCGTCTTCAAGGCTCTTTCGGTAAAGGTGGCGTGCGTTGCTTCCGACTTCAATTTGGTTCCGCGGAAGACAGGAACACTGCAACGACCGGGCTTCCAAATGAAGATGACATGGGGCACCCATTGACTACGGTCACAGCCAAAGGCGGTGTTGACGGAAAAAACGAGCCCTATCTAACGACTCAGGTTCTCAAGTGCGGTGATTTTGAAAGCTTTGATGAACTTGCCCAGGAGGTTGATGAGGCAATCACAATGCTGCTTGCGCGTCACCCCGGGGCCCAGATCGTCCTCGTCGGGCATAGCCGAGGAGGACTCGCAGGCCGTAAGTTTTTGGAAGGATATGCTACCAAAAATTTAGAAACATACCTGACCAACAGGAAGGCTGTGGTTGGATTCCTTACCACCAGTTCGCTTCACAAGGGCAGTCTGATGGGCCGGATTTACCAATGGCTTGCCGACCATCCCAAGCATGTGTATGACAGTGCCGGCAATGAAGTGATGGTCAACGTGTCGGGCGTTGCTGCATTGCCCGACTACAAGCCCGTGAATTGGCAATACTGGGTAGATTGGAGGGTGGTAGATTTTCTGAAAGATCCAAAAACATTTGGCATATTGAACAAAGCCAGCACGCTCGACGTTCGCCGCCCCGTGATCAACGACATGTCTGATCGCTCTCAGGCAATCGCCGACATAAATGTAGAGAACGCGGTAGCAAATCTTCCCGCGAGCGTCCGCTACGGCGAAATCATCAACTCCCGAGTGGGTTTGGGCGTCCTAACCTTGGGGAACCTTGCGGGCTACTCAGTCTTCCATAGTTTGAAGCTCCCCACAATGACAACGGCGGCCCGCACATACATCCTTGGCAACGAGAAAGTGCCGGGCAACTTTCCCGGCGACGGCCTGGTCCCACGGGATAGCCAAGTATTCACGAATTTGCCGGGATTCCCCGCCAATGGACAAAATGCGGTCCCTTCTCTTTATGTGACAGAGACAGATGTGGTACACACCGATGCACCGAGCCGAACTGACGATATCCGTGCCCAGCTCCGCCTGATTGTTCCAACTTGGTTCCCATGAAAAACAAAAATAAAATTTTCTTTGGCGCACTCGTCGTTTTATTAGGTGCGGTAATCGCCCTGTGGCCGCCGCAAGAGCCACCTTCCGAGTCTCAGCAATCAACCGGATCGGCCAGTCAGCCAACAAAGGTTGTTTCTAATCAGCCGCGAGTTCCGCCGGTAAAGCAGCAACCTTTGCCAGCGACTCCCTTGGGCGGTGCCGACCCCGAGAGGAAGTTTGCTAAAATGGGAGTTCTGGAACGGAGCGCTATTCTGGAGGAGATCGGAAAACAGGAGTTGCCTCAGATTTTTCAGGCTATGCTTGATGCCGAATGGGTGGAGCATGACTCCAGGAAGCAAATGCACCTTCAGACGACGTTTTCGAATGCACTGCAGGTGAAGAAGCCAACCCCTGAGTTTCTGGAGCAAATGTACGGGTTTATCATCAACCGTGCGAATCCTGAGTTTGAACGGCACCTGCTCATCGGAGCCTTGAAAGGAGCTGGAACCACTGAATCCGTGGACCTCTTGCTTCGCGTGGCTAAGACCGGGCCTGACGAAGAAATGCGGGGGGCGGCGGCGACGCTTTCCAGTGTTGCATCCAGTAGCATGAATGGGCCCGAACTCTCCCCGCTGCTGGAGCGCACATGGCGGGAGACTAGCAATCCAACTCTGATCCGGAGCACCGCCTCTGCAATGGCAAAAATCGGGAAACCCAGCGGCATCGAACTGCTTCTTTCGGCGGCGCTGGCAAGCGATGATCGGGACAAGGCACGGAAAGAGGCGGCCTCTTTCGCGTTGCAGTTAGCCTATATAAACGACGCCGTCCCACCCCTTGCGGCGCGGCTGGCAAACCAGCCGCCCACAAGCGACGCGGTTCAGTTGGTCGCCCCCATCCTCGCCAGGATCGGGGATGAGACCGCCGGGAAAGCCTTGGTGGACTGGCTGCAAGGCCGGAATGAAAATGCCGCCGCGCTCATTGATGACCTGATCCGCCAACGCTGGCTCACCAATCCAATTGAGTCGGGCTGGGGCGCCGCCCTCGACCCGGCAGTGCCATTTAAGAACGAGGATAACCGCAAGGCGATCCGCGAAGCCCTCGACGCCTACCGCGCACGCCGCACCTCGCGCTGAGAGACTCATCAAAGAGGAAACCAATGCGCCGCCCGCCGTTCATGGGACGAGAGACAGATTGTTGTATTAGGAAAGGGCAGATAGGAAAAACGTGGGCCCCTATTCGCTGACGAGCGCGGGATGGAAGTTCAATGCTGGGCGGCTCTACGTGTGGTTCCTTAACGGCAGTGGCGCTGCGATCAACTTCGGAACTGGCGCGGGTCTCGCGGGTTCGGTTTTCCTTTACACCGGGGGACTGGGCGACTGCGTAGCGCGCCGCGCGGCTTGAGACAACTTTGCAAGGACTTAAGACAGAGCGGCAAAAACTCGAAGTCCCGCGGCGAAAGAAAATGGGATGCAGCAGGCGTGCAGGAGTGCTGCAGCGGCTGCAAGAACAGAGTGCCAGACTGATAGTCGGAGAGCGGATGAGCCTCACGTCGTAAACTGTTTGCGGTTCGCGAATTCCGCTGCGAGCGGATGCGCGATCAAGTCACCGGCACGACCTACAGCGACGGCACGCCGGCCGTCACGATGGGGGGAACTAGGGTCAGGCGTCAAATCATGACAAGTGGATGAGGGTGAGAACAAGGGACAGACAAGTCCCTTGTTCCTCACGCGGCGGGATAGGCGCGGAATTTTCAACGAAATCGCTTTCCACCCTCGCATGGGGGTGGCAGCTTCCGGATCACTTTCACTCAATACTCAACTCAAGACCGAACCCATGAAGACCACCAAGCTCACGAAGACCATCCCCCTCGCCCTGCTCATCCTCGCCATGCCGGCCATGAG
>WBXJ01000242.1 GCA_008933045.1 Verrucomicrobiota bacterium | reverse complement strand
GGCATTGGGTGTGAACGAACTTTCACCCCAAGTGTTTAGCTTCGGAGGTCGATTTGGCTATCTGGACGACGGAACCACCCCCAATACCCAAATCATTTACCACAACTACCCAACGGCTCCGTTAATTTTTGAAGTTCGCGGGTTGCCAGCAAAATCAAATGGGGACGCGATGGACAATTTACGTGGGGCTTCCATCGGAGTTGTTATCCAGTGTGAGAACGGTTCCATGGTGATCCCCAGTTATCAGAGTGCTACTGCCTTTGATACGGCTGGAAAAGTGTTTAAGCAGTTCCGTGGCGACGCGAGTCACCATGCGAACTTTATTCAAGCCGTTCGTAGCCGTAAGCAAAGTGATCTCAACGCGGATATTTTAGAAGGTCACCTGTCGAGCGCACTATGTCATACGGGCAATATTTCTTACCGCCTCGGCAAACTCACAAAACCGGAGGAGGTCAGGGACGCTATCAAGAACCAACCGGAAGCTGGCGAGAGTTTCGCTCGATTTACAGAGCATCTCAAGGCCAACGAGGTGGATATAACTAAGTCCCCGGTTCAATTGGGTGTCGTGCTAAAGATGGATCCCAAAAAGGAACGGTTCATTGGGAATAGTGCGGCCGACAAACTTCTAACCCGCGAATACCGCAAGGGGTTTGTTGTTCCGAACAAGGTTTGACATGCGAGTGCTAACTAGTTTGATCGCGTGGACTGTTTGGTTTTTCGCGCAAGCAGTCGGTGTGTCGGCGGTGGGAGCTGATGTTAAACCTCCGCCGGGTGCTGCTCCGCTTAAACTTGTTTACGCTTCGACGGATGCAGGGGCCTTAGAAACAAGCCGATGGGTTTTTAGCGACCCAACGGCTTGGCGGGTTCTGAAGGAGAATGACACTTCATCGCTCGAGTTGACGAATCAGAGCAATTACAAACCGCTTGTCCGTTCACCATTCAATATCGCACTCCTCTCCAACCTAGCGGTCGGATCCTTCACTCTTGAGGCCGAATTGTTGCAAACGAGTCGGGAATATGGGCATCGGGATTTGTGTGTGTTTTTTGGATTCAAATCTCCGACTGAATTTTACTATCTCCATCTGGCAACCGCAGCGGACAATAACGCCCATAATATTTTCCTCGTAAACAAAAAGCCACGAGCTCCCGTCGCCACCGAAACTACTAAAGGTGTCGAATGGGGGCAAAATATTTGGCACAAAGTAAGAATCGAACGGAGGATTGAAGACGGTTCGGTGGCTGTTTTTTTTGACGACATGAAAAAGCCAATTATGAAAGCAAGGGATCAAACATTCACCAAAGGTTTAGTAGGATTTGGTTCGTTTGACGACACCGGACGCTTTCGTAACATCCGGTTGTATGCGGATAAAACGGACAAGGCGCGAATCAGTTTTTCGGCATCCCCTTAAAGATTCAGGTTTCAATTTTTATGGCTACTCCGTTTTTTTCAGAGCCTGCTTTGTCGGGCATTTATGCGGCGATTTGGACCCCTACGGATGCTGAGGGAGTGCCGATTGAATCGGCCCTAAAACTGCATCTACAACTGCTGCAAGGGGCAGGAGTTGTTGGTGTTCTCGCGTTAGGTAGCACAGGAAATTTTGCGCGAATGGAGGTTGCTGCCAGAAAACAAACTTTAGAAACTATCATCAAGCATCGAGGCACCCTCAAGGTTCTCGCGAACATTAGTGATCTTCGAACTGACGCGATTCTCGCACTAGGCCAACACGCACGTGATTCGGGAGCCCTTGGGGTTTCGATCATGCCTCCGTGGTTTTATCCATCTGTAGATCAGGATTTATCTGAGTTTTTCGTTCGGCTCGGAGAACGATTGCAACAACCGATCATCCTCTACAACTTTCCAGAACTGACGGGTAAGCGACTCACTCCGAGCGTGATTGATGGCGTTGCTTCACGAGTTCCAGTGGCTGGGCTCAAGCAAAGTGGCGATATGTTTGAGCGGCATGTGGAAGTGATTGATTGTGCTCGATCCCATGGATTTCCCGTGCTTACGGGTTGGGATTCTCGGGTGGGGGAGGCGTTGCAATTAGGCGCGACGGGTTGTATTGGAGGATTGACGAATATCGTTCCAGAACTTTTGGTTGCGGTTGACCGTGCTTACCGAGCAGGCGATGTATCGACAGCAGCGGAAGCTTCGCGTCGATTGCTTGAGTTAGGTCAGGTTTGTTCGGCACTTCCTTTTCCAATCAACATGGCGGCTGGCATGGAAGCAAGAGGTCTGGAGATTGGAGTCATTAAGGCGGATTATTCCAAATCTACGGAAGTTGCTTATCATCAGCTCGTGCATCGGATGCGAGAACTCTTTACACAATGGAATTTGATTTAAGGACATGAAATCCGAACCCTCCTCGAACTCGTATCGCTGGTGGGTTGTCGGAATGCTTTGGCTTGTTTGTGTTTTTAACTATGCCGACAGGCAGGCGGTTTTTGCTGTATTTCCAAAGCTGGAGGAAGAGTTTGGGTTCTCCAAAATTCAACTGGGTCTGATTGGATCTTCGTTCATGTGGGTGTATGCGGCGGGTGCTCCGTTCGCTGGATGGGTGGCGGATCGGGTCTCGCGCAAGAAACTGATTTTAGGCGGTTGCGTCTTCTGGAGTATCGTCACATTGCTGACGGCGCACTGTTCTAAGTTGTGGCATTTTGTCGTCGTACGCTCTTTGGAAGGGTTTGGAGAAACGTTTTATTTTCCAGCCTCCATGTCATTGCTCAGCAGTTATCATGGTAAGCGCACACGGTCACGTGCGATGGGTTTTCATCAATCGGGCGTGTATATTGGCACAATCTTAGGGAGTTGGGTTGGAGCCATCCTTGCGGCGACCGTTGGGTGGCGTTACGGCTTTTATTTATTCGGTGGTTTGGGAACGATCCTTGCGCTCGTCCTCTTTAAGATCCTTCGCGAACCCGGTCGGCTAGGTCCGGAGGCAACGTCCGCTGCTGTGGATAGCCCTACAGCAGCTCCTCCTCTTGAATTTCGCAAGGTGTTTGCTATGCTCTGGGCTCGGCCAGCCAGTCTTTTCGTGATGCTGGCGTTTGTTTGTGCAAATTTCGTCGCTACCATTTTCCTGACTTGGACCCCGACATTTTTGGTGCAGAAGTTTCACTTTAAGCTGGCTGCAGCCGGTCTGAGCGGGACGTTATTTATACATTTAGCGAGCGCGTTGATCGTGCCTTTTGGTGGGTGGTTGGCGGATCATTTGGCGATGAAAAGGAACGGAGGGCGCCTCTTAGTTCAAATCGGGGGGCTAATGGTGGGTTCGGCGTTCGTCTGGGGTGTGGGCCGAGCGAATGAGGTTTCATGGCTTATGGTTGCGATGGTGGGCTTTGGGCTCTGTAAGGGATTTTACGACGCAAATATTTTTGCCGGTCTTTATGATTTTGTGCAACCAGAAGCACGCGCAACAGCGGCAGGTTTGATGAACACCGTTGGATGGGGTGGGGGAGCGATGGGTCCATTGGCAGTCGGTTGGTATACTGGAGGAGGAAGCGAAGTTGTGCAAATGGAACGCATGAGTCAGGCGTTTGGAGCCTGCGCGATTATTTACGTCATCGGCGTGTTGCTACTCTGGCAAGCATTTCGCATGGAAAGAAATTCGGTCAAACTGGTGGAGTCGCCTGTTTAGGGCAACAGGCTGACATCGGTCTGTTTTACCCATCCAATTCGTTTTCCCGCATCAGTGACTTGGAACCAGTGATCCCGTTGGTCGAGCAACCTTAATTCTGTGCCATCACGAGCCGTAAATGCTGCCTTGGATTCCTCCACCGGACCAAATTTTACAGAGACCTCCTTCACCATAACCACCACGCGAGAGTGCCTTACCGTGATGGATGTGATCAATAACACCGAGGCGAGCGTGAACAACCCTACCGCGACGTAAAGGGCAAGCGAGCGAGGATTTGTATTCGGACGCTTTCGGTAGATCAGGACCCCAAAAAGCACGATGTTGCTTGTTAGAAAACAAAGAGCGACCTCATTGAAACTGAAAGTAGAAGCGATGGTTTC
>WBXJ01000241.1 GCA_008933045.1 Verrucomicrobiota bacterium | reverse complement strand
GACTCGACCCTTGTCGTCGATGCCGATGCACTTGACCCAGATTTCGTCACCCATCTTGACGACGTCCTCGGTCTGCTTGACGCGGAAGTTAGCAAGCTCGGAGATGTGAACCAAGCCGTCCTTACCGGGGAAAACCTCAACGAAGGCACCAAACTCCTTGATGCTCACCACTCGACCGCGATAGGTCTTGTCGATTTCAATCTCGGCACTAATCGCCTCAACTGCAGCACGGGCAACTTTCATCCCCTCTTCCGAAGTCGAGTAGATATTCACCGTACCGTCGTCCTCGATGTTCACTTCGCAGCCGGATTCTTCCACGATGCGTTTGATATTCTTGCCGCCTGGCCCGATCAATGCGCCGATCTTTTCGGGGTTGATCTTCAGCGTCACAATTCTCGGAGCGTATTTGCTCAACTCAGCACGGGGTGCCGCGAGTGTTTTTGCCATCTCAGCCAGGATGATCAGGCGACCCTTGCGAGCCTCTTCAACAGTCTCATCCATCAGCTTATGTGGAATCCCGCGCAGCTTCAGGTCGAGTTGGAATCCAGTAATTCCTTGTTCAGTACCGGCGATTTTGCAATCCATGTCACAAAACGCATCTTCCCACCCGATGATGTCCATGAGCAGGCGATAGTCACTGATGGCCCCATCAGCACTGTGGTCGGCACAAATACCGATACTGATTCCCGCGACAGGCCGAATCATGGGAACACCCGCATCCATCAACGCCAGCGTGCCCCCGCAAACCGATGCCATGGAACTGGAACCGTTGGATTCCGTGATCTCACAAGTTACGCGGATGGCATAAGGGAATGTCTTAAAAGGAACCATCGGTGCCAACGAACGTTCGGCGAGCGCGCCGTGACCGATCTCGCGGCGGCCCGGCCCGCTGATGCGTCCGGTCTCACCTACCGAGAAATTTGGGAAGTTGTAATGCAGAATAAACTGCTTGCGGTTTTGGCCGCCGGTGTAGGAATCGAAATCCTGAGAATCCTCAGTAGTACCGAGCGTAGTCAGGACAACGGCTTGTGTTTCGCCACGTTGGAACATCGACGAACCATGAGCCCTAGGAACTAGGCCCGTGTCGGAAACAATGGTGCGAATGTCGCTAAACCCACGACCGTCAAGACGCTTGTTCTGCTTCAGCACCAAAGCACGCACAGCCTCTTTTTGCAGGTAATAAAACGCATCTTTCAGCATGAAATCCGTAACCTTTTCAGATCCGAATTTGGCAACCAATTGCTTGCCCACTTCATCAGCGATTGCCTTCACAGCGGCTTCGCGTGCGAGTTTTCCGGGAGTCAATAGAGCCGGGACCATGCGATCCCCAGCCAATTGCTTTGCCTCGGTAAGAACATCCTCAGGAACGACATTGATTTTGATCTGGCGCTTGGCTTTTCCAACCCGTGCTGCAAGCTCCTTCTGGGCTGCAATCATCGGAGCGCATGCGTCCTGAGCGAATCGCAAGGAAGCATTGAAATCAGCGTCGGAGATCTCCTTGGCTGAACCCTCAAACATGACCACGTCTTGAGTATTCCCCACATAGACTAGGTCGAGATCACTGTCGGCCATTTGCGCATGGGTGGGGTTCGCGATGAATTCACCCTTCACTCGCCCAACACGAACAGCACCCAACGGGCCGTCCCACGGAATGTCGCTCACCATCAACGATGCTGAGGCACCCAGAATCCCGAGGATATCCGAATCGTTCTCGCCATCCGCGCTGAGCAGAATCGCTTGAACCTGCACCTCGTTATACCATCCCTTGGGGAACAAAGGACGGATAGGACGGTCGATCACACGACACGTCAAAATTTCTTTTTCGGAAGGACGCCCTTCCCTCTTAAAATATCCGCCGGGGAATTTTCCTGCAGCAGCAGCTCTTTCACGATAATCAACCGTGAGGGGGAAAAATTCTTGACCGGGCTTGGCGTTGCTCGCCGCGACTGCGGCCACGAGAAGGATAGTTTCGCCTAACTGAACAGTAACCGCACCATCCGCTTGTTTCGCAATGCTACCGGTTTCAATGGTAATAGTTCCGGCACCTACCTGGAACGAGATTTTTTCTGACATAGATCAATGTTTGATAATGCCCACCGAACCAGAGGAACTTCCATGAACACCCAACCGAGAGATGCTCATTGAAATCACCCAACTCCAGTGGGACTTGGTTTATGTCGCGGTTCCGACGAGGCAATCTCTGAACCCACCCGCAACCTTGGGTTCGACGACTTAAACGTCTTGAGATCGATTAGGGAAAACCAGTGCCTAAGACAACTTAAGCACCGGTTTCACCTGAAATTTAGGGTTAAATCAACGGCGTAGCTTGAGCTTCTTGGTCAATTTCTGGTAACGCGAAGTATCGCAGTCATGAAGATAATCCAACAACCGTCGGCGTTGGCTAACCATGATGAGCAAGCCCCGGCGGGAGCTATGATCCTTGTGGTTCTTCTGAAGATGCTCCGTCAAATGATTGATGCGGTGTGTCAGCAGGGCGATTTGCACATCTGCCGAGCCGGTGTCACGATCATGCACCCGGTAGTCAGTAATCGTTTTCTCTTTTTCTTCCATAATGTCCGTCCAAATCAATAAATAATCAAGTTGACCTTAGCCGAGAAAACGCAGCATGTAAAGCGGTTTCTGGGTTGCTTTTGGTTGTCGTCAGATGTCCAAGAATCAATGGGGAATGTCTGCTCGTTCAAACATTTGTAGGATGCGATCGAAGGCCAAGTGAAGGTCGCCAGTTCGGTAATCAATCGTATAGGTGGCACTCTTATTGTTGCGCGTTTCCACATGCATATCCGAATACAGAACGTTCGCCAGCTTTTCACGATGATTCGTCCGCGTCCTCACGTTGAAGCTTTCTAGACTTTGGGGGGCAATAAATATGGAATCCATCACTAATGCTCGAATTGGAACCCCATTCCGATTTGTTCCCAAATTATCGAGTGAGATGTTCGCAGGGGGGGCGAAATCGGCAGGGGTATCGAACAATCGAGTGGAGCCTCCATGCCGGTAGTAATATCCAGACTGCGCCTGGTTCTGACCCACTTTCGCCAACTCAGCATTTGCATCCACAGATTGATCTGCCCCCGGGCAGAATAACACCTTTGGATACGAAGCGAGTTGATCCTTCAACATCAACCCCAACGCTACGGGCGTGCCTGTTTGGAGCGACAACAGCGAAGTGGGCGCTCCTGTGGAAGGGTAAAAACTAGCGGGACTCGTGAATGGCGGGGCTTTTGGCCCATAAGGTATTTTGCCATTATTATCCCCGGCGTAAGCCATGATTGCGATTCCGATTTGACGAAGATTCGAGATACAGGCAGCCTTTCGCCCCTTCTCGCGTGCTGAGGCCAGGGCGGGAAGAAGCAAGCCAGCTAAAATGGCGATTGTTGCAATAACCACCAGTAGCTCCACGAGCGTAAAAGCTTGGCGGTGCCTTTGCATCTACCTCATGGGTTCGGACTGGCGATCACCGTGAAAAAGGCATTCAACCGCTCTGCCGGAAGGATGGTTTTAACAATTGCACCCCCAGTGCCGACCACTCGATCCTGATAATTCGTCCATGTTTGAAGGTCTTCGGAAATTTTAACCTGATAGCTCGAATTGGTGGCTGAGAGCCATGAAAGTTCAACATTCCTTCCGACCCGTTCAAAGGTCAGTTTTATTTCTGACGAAGGCTCCGCAGTTAAACGCACATTGTCCAAGTCCCAGTAGCCACCAGCCAGCGAAGGATCACCAGCCGATACAATCATCATGCCGATATGTTGGCCTGCCCATGCGTCAGTTGATTTCACCGTAGCAAGATCAACCGTAAAATCAACCAAATGGCTGGTGGTGGGGAAAACTGCTTTTGTATATGTCACTGGGATCGAAGCGAAGGGTTGCACATCGCCGCCGGTATTTCGATAATAGAAACCTAATTGCAAGCCGGCTCCTTCGAGCATGCCTCCACCGCCGCCAACAACTCCCACGGTTAAATGATACGACTTACCGACCTCGAATTTTGAAGTGAACT
>WBXJ01000240.1 GCA_008933045.1 Verrucomicrobiota bacterium | reverse complement strand
AGGGCATTTCATGCATGAGCAATCTCAAACAACTCCAGTTAGTTTGGCAACTTTACGCAGATGATAATAATGACAGGCTAACGACCTCGGGTTATGTCAACCCCGTCGAGCCGAGTTCATGGGTCGACGGTTGGCTTGATTTCAACCCCGGCAACCCCGACAACACAAACACTCTTGCCCTGCAGGATCCGAAGCGATCCAAGTTTGCTTTCATCCTTAAGACGGCAGCGACTTATCGTTGCCCGGCTGATCGGAGTACCGTCACCATCGGGGGCAAGAAGATCCCGCGCGTCCGGAGCATGAGTATGAGCCAGGCTTTTGGCCCAGGCGATTGGTTGGATCCCGCTGGTTTTGGAGCCAATGTCAGTTCGAAAAAATACAAAGTTTTCTACAAGTATTCCGACATCACCGTGCCGAGTCCTGCTCAATGTTGGGTGATGCTCGACGAACACCCAGACAGTATGAATGCAGGCGGGTTTGCGAATATGATGGTCGAATCCTCCGCAGCCGCTCGCATCATTGATTTCCCCGCCAGTTACCATAATGGGGCTGCTGGCGTTTCGTTCGCTGATGGCCACGCCGAAATTCACAAATGGATCGATCCCCGCACCAAACCTAAACCGACCTACAACGGCAACCTCACCTTGAACGTCCTGTCAGCGAACAATAAAGACATGATTTGGTTATCGGATCGCACATCGAGCCGACTGCGATGATTTTACTGTCCGTTATGGGTTAGAAAAACCGCAGCCAAGGTTGCCCCTGAGCCTCGCGTTGAATCAACAGAGCGAGTTCACGCAGGTGGTAATCTCCCCACATCGAACTCTCATTGTTGGGCACCTTCTGGCCGGGTGCGGTGTAATCCCAACCATTCGGTCGGTGATAAACCGAGTGCAACAACAAGCCTTCGTGATCCTCATCAGAAGAGAGGTAGGGGTCCGAGAAAAGTGTATCGGCAACTTTCAGTCCTGCTTGCCAAAAAGTTTTCCCTCGCGACTTCCCCAGCAATCGCCCCAGACGGAGTAGCCCCTGTGCCGCAATCGCTGCAGCAGAACTATCCACAGGCTCATGCTCGTTAAACGGATCAGCGGCGCGGTTCAAGTAATCGCCAAGCCGAACCAAACCTGGGGCACCTGTGTCCCAGTAGGGCACGCCGCAAGTCGGCGTCTCGCTGATATAAAACTCGGCAGTCGCGACCGCCGCCTCACGCACAGTTTCTAAAACCTCGGCACGAGATAACCGCTCGGGAAACAGATGGGCAGGTTGCGATATCAAAAACTCCCATTGCTCAACCAACCCGCACAGGCCCCAAGCTAACCCACGAGTCCACGTCGTTAGAGAGGAATAACCCTGCTGAGAATTTGGACAACGAAATCGTCCGTCGTTCGTGTTGAAGATCGCTTCGTGCGCGACCCGCCCTCGAACATCGTAAGTATCGCGTCCAGTGCCAAAAAAAACATTGTATCGAACGGTAGCTTCCAGATGCATTACAAGCCGATCGAGGAGCGATACTCGGCGGTCGCACTCGCTCATCAACACATGACCCAACTGGTGCGCCAAAGCGAGTGAGCGTAGGGAACGAAGGGTATCAATGAAAAGTGAGTGCGGACCATTGAACGAATAAATATAGCCGCCTCCCTCTGCAGTGGCTGTCCAACGCGCCGCCTGCACGGCTCCCGATACTTTGAGAGCTAACTCCCAAGCCTCACGATTGATCAACTCCAGCGGGAGCGTCCCTTCACATGCCATCCTCCAGAGGTTTCCGTAGGTGGAAATATTATTAAATCCGTGATCATGCACTCCAGTGTGCGACACATGCGTGGCCATGTGATCACGGGTACCCTGCAGGCCAATCAGCAAGAATTTCTCCTGACCCGTCGCTTCATAATGAAGCAACGCCGAGCCGAATTGAAACCCTTGCGTCCACTCGGTCCAACCACGAGTTGCGTAAACGCCTCGCTCGGTAAAGACAGGGGTCCCTTTGGTCGTCTCCCACCGAGATTGCAGCCGCTGAATCTTAGGACCCGATAACTTCCAAAGGCGACGGATTTTTGGGACCAGCGATTGAGGCGAGATCTCCTGATTTAGTTGAATCGCCATAGAAATCGCAGTTGGCTCCCGTCAGATCATGGAAAAAACCCCCTCACTTCAAGGGACAATTTTTTGCTTCGTAGGGTCAGGATTCTGTCGATAAAGCACAACGACATGGCCGACCAAGGTGACCAGTTCACAACCTGTTTTAGCTGCTAACTCAGGAGCGATCGTTTTGCGTTGTTCCTTCAGTTCTCCCAGCCGGATCTTAATCAATTCGTTATGCTGCAAAATCTCAGCAACAGACTTAAGAAAGGCTTCACTTAATCCATTCTTGCCCACGACGAGAATGGGTTCAAGTTTCTGTCCAAGGCTGCGGAGGTGACTGATCTGGCGAGTGGTTAATGACATTTCAAAGCACAACGTTCGCCCCATAAGGGCTAGTCTGTAAAGGAAAAGTGACCAAATCAACTCCTCCAATCAAACGATTCTACGTCAATCGACGGTGGCCGCTATCGATTATTTGGCATTCTTTTTCTTCGATGATTTATCAAAAGCTTTCTGCCGTTTGTCGTTCGCTGCCTCGAAGTCTTCGATAGCTTTGCGCGTACCCGGTTGGTTCATACGTTCCGCAGTTGCCAAAATAGCAGCGGCCTCTGGAGTCTTGAGAATCGTTGCTTTGAGCAGGATTATCAGCTCTGTCCGATCATCCGAATTAGCCGTGCTTCTGAAGAGAAACCCGATGCCGGGAATATCTTTGAGGAAAGGCACTCCGGATTTGCTCTTGCTTCGATTCTCACTGATGAAACCGCCCAGCATGATCATATCCTTATCGCGCAAGGTCAACGTGGCTTCAGCCTCACGATTGTTCACCACGGGGATTGGGTTCTTGTCGATGATCACGTCGGCACCTCGTTGCTCAAATTGTTGAAAAATCTCCATGACCACCAACCCGTCGGGTGTGATGAAAGGTGTGACTTCTAATGTTAAGCCAATCGGCCTTTCGGTCACCATCGAGCGGCTGGATAACCCTGAGTTTCCCATATACCCACCGTAATCCGTGGTCCCTGTGACGTAGGGCACCGTCTCTCCAATGTTAAAACGCCCTAGAATTGCATGCGAAGTTTGAATGCGCGGGCGAGACACGATGTTGATGGAATTATCTTTTGCAATCGCCGAAATCGCGAAGTCAAAATCCCCCGAGATTTTGCCCATATACGTCAGCCCGCCATCGGTGGGTAATACGGAGGAAATATTCGTGAGTGCCCCAAACATGTTTGGTCCGTTATTCGCACCACCACCCCCTTGAATGCCCTTGCCGAAGTCGCGCGGTTGCTGCACCCCGCTCACACCCAGTTTGAACGAATCACCCAGTTTAACTTCCAGAATAATCGCCTCAATCAGCACCTGCGACAACAAAACATCCACCTTCGAAACGATGTTAGTGATCATCGCCATATCTCGTTTATTCGCGAACACTAAGAGCTGATTCGACCGCTCGTCCGGCACAATGTTGGCCCCTTCGAGTATTTGAGTCCCTTCCTTTTGAGCACCACTGGCCTTATTGACAATTTGGTTGAGTCGGTTTTGGAACGAATTCTGAGCCCCCGCCGCAGTGGTCCCCGCAGGCGTTGCCGTTACCGCTTGCGGATAATAACCACCACCACCCAATGAGCTGCGCGAATTGTAATTATTGTATCCCCCACCTGCTCCGCCATAGCCTCCGCCCCCCGATCGATTGTAGGAACCTCCTCGACTGCTTCCTGATCCACGAGACCGGAAATTCGCGCCCCCGCCTAATTGCCCTGCGACTCCCTGCGCTCCAACCACTCCAGGGGTTGCTGTCCCACCAGCGCTCCCTCCAATCAGAGCACTCATGGTCGCATAGATATCTGTCACTTTGCCGTATTTGATCGGGATGACAGAAAGCTGAAAATCTGACTCAGCAGGCACATCGATTTTCTTAATCAATTCGAGCATCCGTTTGATGTTCGAAACATTATCCCGTAGCACCAACGTTTGGTT
>WBXJ01000239.1 GCA_008933045.1 Verrucomicrobiota bacterium | reverse complement strand
TATTGAGCAATCTCATCGTGGTGCCGCTGAGCGGAGCCGCGCTGACGAGTGGCTTGCTCAGTTTGCTGACGGGGGCTTGGTGGGCCGGATTAGCGGAGGTCTTCAACCACACGAGTTGGTTCATCATGTCCGCGATGATCTGGGTGAGTGAGACCGCAGCAGAGGTGCGGTGGGGAAGTTGGTTTGCTGCTGACTGGGGTTGGCCGCTGATGGGTTGCTACTATATGGCACTGGCTGGATTGGGTTTTGCCACGCTGCGTCGCCGATGGCTTGCGTGGATTTTTCCTTGGGCAATTTGCACAGTTTACTTATTGATCCAACATGCCTCCGAACGTGCGATACCCAGACTCACTATTCTTCCGGGTGCCGCTGCCGTGATGCATTCACATCACCTGGGTCGCAAGGAAGATTGGCTGTTTGATGCTGGGACTGAGATTACCGCAACCACCTTAGTGCAACCCTACCTGCAAGCCCAAGGGTTGAATTCCATTTCGGCAATTCTCTTGAGTCATGGCGATGTCCAACACATACAAGGCGCGGATCTACTGAGCGAATCTTTCTCGATCCCCGAAATTGGAATTCCTGATGTAAAATTCCTCTCCAGAGTATACCAGCAGACGTTGGCAGAACTCGATTGGACAGATCCTATCTGGCACTACTTAAGCCGAGGATCAGTTTGGCGTGGCTGGGAAGTGTTGCATCCTCAAAAAGGTGAGAATCAAGGGCGAGCTGACGATAAAAGTTTAGTGCTACGCACAACATCGCAAGGCTGGCGCGTGCTTGTGCTCCCGGATCTAGGTCGAAACGGCCAACGGCTCTTGTTGGATCGCGAATCTGATCTTCATGCCGATGTCCTGATTGGAGGGATTCCGGAACAGGATGAACCGTTCATCGATGAGTTGCTGAAAGCGGTCAGCCCAAAACTGATCGTGGTGGCGAGTGGCAATTACCCAGTGCATTCGCAAGGTTCCAAACGCTTCCGTGCGCGGTTGGCTCAGCAAGCCGCACCCGTGTGGTTCACGATGGAGACAGGTGCTGTGGTTTTTAGATTTTCTGAACAAGAACTGCAGGCGACGCGGATGACCGGTACGCCGCTCATACTCAGCCGCTGATTCGCGAGGGTCTGCTATTTCCCAAGACAAAACTGGCTAAAAATTGAGTCGAGCAAATCTTCGGTCGTAGTCTTTCCGACAATTTCACCCACCGCATTAAACGCGATTCTCAAATCCAACGCGACCAACTCCAGGGACTGATCCTGACGCAATGCCTCCGTGGCTTGAGCGGTGGAAAAATGTGCTCGCCTCAGCGTCTCCTGATGGCGTGCATTGATCATCACCTGTAACATTTCACCTCCGACCCCACCGGACCATAAAAGCGCTTTGATCGAGTCCTTCAGAAGCTCTAATCCCTCTCCAGTAACACTCGAGACGGACACAGCGCCGGTCGCAAAAGAATCGTCCCATGGGGCAAGCTTGGTCAGGTCGATTTTATTTCTTACCACAATCCGCTTTTTGTTCGCACTTTCTTCAAGAAACCGGCGGTCCTCGTCGGTGATGGGTTCCGTGGCATCGACCACATGCAAGATTAACTCGGCTTTCGCAATGGTCGCTTTACTTCGTCGAATACCTTCCGCTTCCAGAGTATCTCCAGCCTCTCGCAGACCTGCCGTATCAATGAAAATTACTGGTAGCCCGCGAATATTGGCAGTCTCCTCGATGGTATCGCGCGTTGTCCCTGCGATTGGAGAAACGATTGCGCGATCATGTCCCAAAAGTTGGTTGAGTAAACTCGACTTGCCGGCGTTGGGACGACCCACGATCGCCGCTCGAACCCCGCGTCTGAGCAACTGACCCTCCGGTGCGGTGCGCAACAATTCTTCAATGAACACCGAAGCTTTTTCGAGGCGGCTGACCAATTGGCTACGCGTCTCAGGGAGAATATCCTCATCTGGAAAATCAATATGAGCCTCCACATGAGCCAGAGTGCGAGTGAGATCATTCCGAAGCTGTTCGATACGTCGGGACAAGTGTCCAGCCAACTGCTCATGCGCCGCACGAAGTGCTAACTCGGTCCGAGAATGGATCAGATCTGCGACGGCCTCCGCCTGAGCAAGGTCGATGCGTCCGCTAAGGAAAGCACGTTTCGTGAACTCGCCAGGTTCGGCCAATCGAGCTCCTCCCGCAAGAATCGTATCCAACACCAGCTTGGCTGGTAAGACGCCGCCATGACAACTGACCTCCACCATATCCTCCCGCGTGAAAGTGCGCGGCGCACGCAACACGCTCAGCAAAACCTCATCCACGCGCACGCCATTGTGCACGATAAATCCATAATGGATCGTGTGACTCGGTGCCATCGACGGTCGCAGTGACCCTTGGCCGATGGGTTTGAACACTCGATCGGCTACCGAGAGAGCCTTGGATCCCGACAGCCGCACCACCGCCAATCCTGCTTCGCCGATCGGCGTTGAAATGGCCACGATGGTATCGTTGAGAAACATTTTTAGTGGCGGCAAGATCCGCGTTGATTTTCTGCTTCACGACCCTGCAACCACAGCCGCGCTTTTTCGTAACTTTTTTTGTGCATATAATGCATCAGTGATGCATCACTCGTCGGTGGAAGCTGGGCCGTCAGTTGATCAAGCCGCGAAAACATCAGCAATAAATCCGGTTTCGGATCAGCCGTTGCTATCGAGCGCACCATCGCGTCCAGCTCGTTCAGTGACGTTAAAATCTCCGTTTCAATCGGTGTCATGGGTAGGGTGATTGGCCATCCGCCATCCTTGACAAGATAGCGGCTGTGAGGAAAAAGCCAAATCCATCCTTGCGCAAGATTACCCGCCTGCGTTAGCGATGGAAGCAATGCAGAGCGAATTAAGCCCCGCGATTTTGTTGGGTATTGAGGCCGGAGGAACCCACACCGTTGCCTTATGCACTACCCTTGACGGTCAATGCCTGGGCCGCGCTGAGTTCGGTCCGGGCAACCTTCGCCTTTTGAGCGATTGCCAACTATCAGAACTCTTTCAGGCGATCGCAATTTTCTGCCCTCAGCCGGGGGCGTTAGGATTGGGGATGGCGGGTCTGCGCGATGAACAGGACGCGCAACGCCTCCGGCGCTTGTTAAGCCCAATCTGGCCCAACATTCCGCTGAACCTTGCTCATGATTTAGAGACCGCACTTCAAGCCGACGCGCCTACCAAGAAAATTGCCAGATCTGTCGTCGTCAGTGGTACCGGTTCCTGCTGCTACGGACGCAGTGTAGAGGGTCGCACCACGAAATTAGGCGGCTGGGGGCATATTCTCGGCGACAAAGGTAGCGGGTACGAAATTGGGTTACGCGCATTGAAGGCGGTGGTTTATTATTTCGATCGCGATGGGGAATGGTCTCGCCTTGGTCAGGCGATTCTACGCGAGCTGCTATTGAATCGGCCCGACGATTTGATCCCGTGGGTTCAAACCGCGACCAAGGATCAAATTGCCGCCTTGGCTCAACTCGTTTTTGAGGAAGCCGCAGGACGTGATGCGATTGCCCGAGATATTCTCCAAGGTGCGGCAGCGACTCTCGCCAAAGATGCGCTAGCCTGCGTCCGTCGAATTGCTAACAAGTTTGAGCCAGTCGAAATAGCCTTACGCGGGAGCGTGTTTAATAAACAACCGACATTCGCGAAAAAGGTGGGTTCCCTGATTCGATCCCAACACCCTAAAATCCGCGTGATCAGGGAAAAGAGAGAGGGTGCCTGGGGAGCCATCCAATTAGCACGTGCCGTCTTCAGCACTTCCGACAGAGTAGAAAAAAATGTCATTCATCCCTCACGAACCTCAACACCCGCACCACAAGCCTCGACACCGCTCAGCCTCACTGAGGAGCGCAATCCGCAATCACTCCACCTTGACCGATTGAGTGTCGAGGATTCGATCAGCCTATTCCTCAAGGAGGATGCTTCACTACCCCACGCAATCGCCGCAGAGACATCGAACATTGCACACGTTGTACGACTCACTACACGTGCCTTAAAAAATGGGGGCCGTCTTTTTTACTTCGGTGCCGGCAGCAGCGG
>WBXJ01000238.1 GCA_008933045.1 Verrucomicrobiota bacterium | reverse complement strand
GTTGCCTCGCCAGATGGGGATGGAGAGGAGAATTCTTCGAGCAGTGATGTTGACGAACCCGTGGATTCAGCCGATTTGACCGAACCGCCAGCCGATCTCCATTTCGATCCTGCTACTGAGAAACCGACTTCTGAACCGGTGGATGATTTTCAAGCTCAGTTTGAAAGACTGGCCCAAATTGATCAGGAATGGCGTGATAACTTGTCGCAAACGGTCTTGCCGCAGCGTTTCAACGCGGAGGATGAGGAGCGGCGGCAGTTCATGTTCGACTCCTTGGCTGTGGAGACATCGCTTCAGGAGACGTTGCTTGAACAGGTGAGGACTGCGGATTTGACCGCAGGACAATGTTTGGTTGCCGAAATTATCATTGGTAACATCGACGATTATGGGCATTTGCAAAGTTCTGTGGATGAACTCGCTTTTTCCACCAATGTTGACGCCGGAAAAATCTATGAGGTTCTCAAGGTAATTCAAGGGTTTCACCCACCCGGAGTCGGAGCGAGGAATTTGCGAGAATGCCTGATGTTACAACTCGAGCGCGCAGGTAAAACCCGAACCTTGGATTACCAAATCATTGAGCATTATATGGAGGCTCTGGGGAAGCGTCGTTTGCCAGAGATTGCGCGGGGCCTCGATTTATCCGTGCAAGAGGTGCAGGATGCGGTCGAGCGAATTAGTCACCTCGAACCTCGCCCTGGTCGGGATTTTCTGCCAAATAACCAACAGTATATTCTCCCAGAGGTATTTGTTCAGAAGGTGGGGGATAAGTGGGTCGTGAGCACAAATAATGATCAAGTGCCACAGTTACGAATCAGTAATACCTATAAGGATATCATGGCCCAAGCCGAAAGTTCCGCAGAGGTGCGGGAGTATATTCGTGAGAAAATTCGGGCGGGTAAATTTCTAATCAAAAGCCTTCATCAACGCCAACAGACGATCCTGAATATCGCCCGCGAGATTGTAAAACGGCAGAGCGATTTCATGGAAAACGGTGTCGCATTTCTAAGACCCATGACCATGGTTCAAATTGCTGAAGTGGTGGGGGTTCATGAAACGACGGTCAGTCGGGCGGTTTCTGGTAAATACATGCAAACTCCCCGAGGCTTGGTCGAGATGAAGTATTTCTTCACGGCGGGAATTAAGACTTCCTCGGGGGAAGGGATGTCGAATACCAGCGTCAAGGACTTGATCTCCGAGATGATCGGCAACGAGGATTCGTCAAAACCTTTGTCTGATGACGTGGTTGTGAAGCAATTAGCGGAAAATGGGATTCACATCGCTCGACGAACCATTGCGAAATATCGTTCCGAGTTGAACATTCTCCCGTCCCATTTGCGGAAGGTTTACTAGGAAATCAGAGCGGGGATGGTTTTATTCGGTTGGAGCTAGAATTTTTTTCTGACCGCTCATCAGGAAATCGAGGTAAAAATCCAAATGGGATTTCATTTCTTTCCGAGGGACAATGGCGTCGATCAAGCCGTGCTCAAGTAGAAATTCTGAGGTTTGGAAATCCGGTGGTAGCGCGGATTGCGTGGTATCCTTGATGACTCGTGCGCCGGCAAATCCGATGCGGGCTGCGGGCTCGGCTAAAATTAAATCCCCGACGGTCGCAAAACTGGCCATCACTCCTGCAAATGTTGGATCCGTCAGAATGCTGATGAAGGGTAGACGCTGTTTCGCATGGTATGCAAGCGCACCGCAGGTCTTGGCCATCTGCATCAAGCTGAACATACCCTCATACATTCGAGCACCCCCACTGGTGGAAACGATGATTACGGGTAATTCTTTCTGGGTTCCAGTTTCGATCAGGCGGGTGAGTTTTTCACCGACAACCGACCCCATCGAACCTCCCAGAAAACTGAAATCCATGACACCCAAAGCAACTCGATGTGTTCCGATCTGTCCAAGACCTGTTACGACGGCGTCTTTTTGGGCACCGGACTTTCGGTCGCGGACGAGTTTCTCTGCATAGGCAGGAAACTCCAATGGATCGACGCTGACCATGTCAGCGTCGTGCTCGGTAAATGAACAGGTTTCAACCAGAAAATTGATTCGTTCACGTGCACCGATCGGAAAGTGATGCTGGCAGTGAAGGCAGACCTTAAGGTTCTCATCGAGCTCTTTGTCGTAGAGTAGGGTGCTGCATTGGGGGCATTTGTTCCAGAGACCTTCAGGAATCTCACGTTTCCGTGATTTTGAGGGGCCGAGCCGTGGCTTTTTCACGAACGCATTGTTCGAGGTGCGCGGGGGTGGTGTCACTGCCGGCTCGATATTCTCTGTTCCCAAAGTTTTCTTGAGGAACGTCGTCGTCGCGTTTCCGTCTTTTTGCTTAGTCACGATAAGAATTATCTTACTACCTAGGTTCACTTCGAGCAACTGTCCAAACAACCACTGTTTCGACCCCCGCGTTGATCAAGGGTAGGGCGCAAGCGTTGGCGGTGGCACCCGTGGTGAGGACATCATCAATCAGGATGACGCGGCGTAGGGAAGTTTCCGGAAGTTGATCAATATGGAAGGCATCTTTCATATTTTCAGCGCGTGCTTTTTTGGGGAGTTTTGTCTGAGAAACGGTGGGCCGTGTTCGTCGTAAGACCTTGTCCAGTACTGGGATATGCAGGGCACGACCTAGATGTTGGGCGAGGCGTTCTGCCTGATTAAACTGCCGACCTCGTTGGCGCGTCGAGAAAAGCGGCACAGGGATAACCGCATCCCAAGAAGTCTTGGTTAATGTCGGAAGGGCTGCGTCGAGTAGAAGTTGGGCGAGAAATGGTTCATACCACAGAGCTCGCTGGTATTTGTAACTATGGATCGCTTCCCTGACAGGGCCTTCGAAACTGCAAGCGGAACGCGCCGAAGTGAAGGCTATTTTTTGATCTATGCAGTCCCCACACCGAAACGATTGAGAAATCTCTCCGAAAAAGCGTTGCCCGCAGCATTCACAGAAAGGGGGTTCAATGCACTTCACTTGCTTCCGGCAATTGGTACCGACATAACCCTCCGTCCGGGTCGCTCGTTCTTCGCGACAAAGTTGGCAGAGATTTGGATAAAAAAGCCCAGCGAGGGTTTCCCAAAATCCTAACCATACTTTGATCGATTTCTCGGCTAACATGGGGCGAGTCAGCATTGGCCCAACCTATCTCTGACACTGTCAGCTCACGTCGTGGTCTTCAGGAAACAAGGTGAACGGGGATGTTTGGTAAGGGAGAGCCTTGCCTCCGGCCTGAACTTCTACGAACGCAGAACCATTCCATCGACGTAGGCGGTAGAGCGTCGCAAAAGTGAAATCAGGTGCCGCTTGGCCTTGGCCACCCACAAGTTCACTGCCTCTTCGGACGTTATCCTGCATCCAGGCAGGCAGGAACAGGTGGAATGGATTGCGAGTGACTTCGCCGACGTGGAAGGAGGTGCCCGTGACCAGATCAGCGACATCCTCGCCGGAGGACTCCACCATCAGATTAGGTTGAGCATTCTGGCCCCAGTATTCGGTTTCGATTGCGAAACACTCAAAACTTGGGCCGATCTGACGCAACGCATCGACGACAAGCCAATGCGTCCCGATATGT
Source organism: Verrucomicrobiota bacterium (assembly GCA_008933045.1). GTDB lineage: Bacteria > Verrucomicrobiota > Verrucomicrobiia > Limisphaerales > SXQI01 > SXQI01. The sequence continues at coordinate 529 of WBXJ01000238.1, read as the reverse complement.
GAACTATTCCAGTCGTGTTCGTGAGGGAAAAAGATGACGGAGGGCTTTGTGTCTTGGAGGATTTTGACGATCACACTCACTGATTCTGACCAAAAAACAGGATCCGTGGCTCTTGTCTTCGCATTCACGTTGAGCAGGCCCGTGGAGGAGGTTGCGATCAAATCATAACCGAGATAATCACAGGCTTGCTGAAGTTCTGCCCAGCGGGCTGCTTGTCGCGCGACGTTGCTCCCTTGGGTCACCGCCACATTGCTCACTTGAAAACCTGCTTGCCTCAAGAGCCGGAGGGGAAGGGCACCAATAATACACTCGTCGTCAGGATGAGGTGAAAAAATCAATGCACGAGGCGAGGAAGGGTTGACCGCAGGCCGAGCGCAAGGAGGGCGCACTCCCAAGGGCAGACCTTTGCCTTCGCGGAGAAGGCGACCGTAATCGTTTACAAAGGAGAGGTAGGGGTTCATGGCGAGTTGATGGGTTAAACTGGAGAGAGGATTGAAGGAAGGCTGGCGGCGGCGATTGCTTGGCCGTG
>WBXJ01000237.1 GCA_008933045.1 Verrucomicrobiota bacterium | reverse complement strand
GCGAATTTCGGACTGACGCCAGGCCAACTGCGTCGCACCGCAACCACGCTCGTGAAAGGACTCAAGGTTGGCGAAGTCTACAAGGAGCAAAAGGTGTATGATGTGGCGGTATGGGGTGTGGAGAAAGTGCGCACAGATATCCAGTCACTCCGCGAAATGATTATCGAGACACCCAGTGGTGCGCGTGTGCCGCTTGGCGATGTGGCCGAAATCGCCATCGTACCGACTCCGAACGAAATCAAACGCGAAGGCGCCTCCCGCCGCATCGACGTGACCTGCAATGTTGACGGCAAAGACCTCGGCAGCGTGGCGCGCGAGATCGAGAAGCGTGTGGCGGCTGTCACCTTCGATCGCGGCTATCATCCGGAGTTCCTAGGCGAGTACAAAGCGAGGCAGGAATCGAGCAGTCGGCTGCTGCTCTTCAGCGCGTTTTCGGTGATTGGGATTCTCGTGCTTCTTCAGGTGGATTTCCGATCCGCACGTCTCGTTTTGCTTGTGGCACTTACTCTACCCTTTGCACTTATTGGCGGTGTCGCAGGGGCGTTTCTCGGCGGCGGAATTTTGTCGCTCGGATCGCTGGTGGGTTTCGTGACTGTGCTCGGCATCGCAGCACGCAACGGTATCATGCTTATTAGCCATTACCGCCATTTGGAAATGGAGGAGAACGAACCATTCGGTCTGTCTCTTGTAATACGCGGTGCTGAAGAACGTCTCGCACCCATCTTGATGACCGCCGCCTGCGCCGCACTCGCGCTGCTTCCACTCGTTTGGCGTGGAAATATTCCCGGTCACGAAATCGAATACCCCATGGCCATCGTGATTCTTGGTGGGTTGGTAACTTCGACATTGCTGAATCTATTTCTGATGCCGACACTCTATCTAGCATTTTGCCGAAAGCGTTGAGCAACCGAGCTGGAACGGAATTCATCACAGTCCTAAGACTTCAGTCATCAGTGCTCGACAGGTTGGCACAACTTTTTCATTCTATTTCCACTTGCAGAGATTGAATCCAAACGTCGGAGATTCGGTTGGCACCTTCCTTTGCCAACTTAAGGAGTTTTCGTGATTGCGCGTGTTTCTCTCGATTTCGCGGTAGGGAAGGAATTTGATTATCTGATTCCAGCCGAGTTGGTATCGCGAATTCAAGTGGGGGCGCGGGTCAAGGTGCCATTCGGACCCCGAGAAGTCCTGGGTGCTGTCACTGCGATTGTTGACCAATCCCCGCATACGAACCTGCGACCGATAACCAAGGTGCTCGCTGGGCAACCCCCTTTGACAATCACCGTGCTGAAGCTTGCACGGTGGATTTCGGATTACTATTGCTGCCCGTTGGAGACGGTGCTGAAGACCGTGCTACCCGAAGCCGTTCGTCATGAGGAGGAAGGCTGGAAGGAGCGATTGGTGGTGCAAGCGATTCCTCGAGCAGGGAATGCAGCGAAATTGACGACTCGCCAGGAATCAATTCTTACTGCGATGGAAGGACAAACGGAAGTCCCACTCCAACAACTTTTGCAACGAGCTCGGACGACGCCTGCGACCCTGCGACGAATGGAGGAACTGCACCTCATCACCATCACGGCTGGGGTTGTGGAGCGCGATCCTTACGCGCACGAAACGATTGTTCCGAGCCAATCTCTGGCATTAAACCCCGAACAAGCCAGTGCGTTCGCAAGGATTTGCCAAGCGGTGGATGCGGCGAAATCCCAGACATTTCTTCTCCACGGGGTGACTGGAAGTGGTAAGACGGAGGTTTACCTTCAAGCCATCGCCCATGCCCTACAACAGGGCAAAGGTGCAATTGTTCTGGTGCCAGAAATTTCGCTGACTCCTCAAACTGTGGAGCGATTTAAGGCACGATTCAGCTCGGGCCCATTGCAGACGATGGTGGCTGTTCTGCATAGCCATCTCTCGGCGGGTGAACGTCATGATGAGTGGAAAAAAATTCGTCAAGGTCGCGCTCGCATCGTAATCGGAGCGCGTTCAGCGATATTTGCTCCCGTCGATTCGCTCGGATTGGTTGTGGTGGATGAGGAGCATGAGTATTCATACAAGCAGGAGGAAGCACCCCGATACAACGCCCGGGACGTTGCCGTTTACCGAGCACAACTGGAGAATGCTGTCACGGTGCTTGGATCGGCAACGCCTTCCTTGGAAAGCTATTACAACGCTCAGCAAAAGAAGTATTCCCTCCTGGAAATGCGGTTGCGTGCCGACCATGCCAAGATGCCAATCATTCGCGTGGTGGATATGCGTGCGGAAGCGCGTAAAGAAAAGGGCCCTCCTATTTTTTCACTTAAGCTCAAGGAGGGCATTACCTCTCGGCTAGAGAAAGGTGAGCAAACCATGCTGTTTCTTAATCGTCGGGGTTATGCCTCGTCGATGCAATGTCCCAAGTGTGGCTACGTGGCGGGATGCCCGAATTGCAGCATTTCTTTGACCTACCATCGTCGTGAGCAACGGCTACGCTGTCACATCTGCGGGCACGCACAAAAGGCTCCGACTGAATGCCCAGACACTGCCTGTAAGAATCCAGCGATCCGATTCGCGGGTTTAGGGACGGAGAAAATTGAAGAAACATTGCACAAACTCTTTCCGAAAGCACGAGTCGCACGCATGGATTCCGACACGTTGAAACGGAAGGAAGATTACCGTCGCGTCTTGGGTGATTTTAAGACAGGTAAAACCGACATCCTCGTCGGCACGCAGATGATCGCCAAAGGGTTGCATTTTCCCAACGTGACATTGGTCGGGATCATCCATGCGGACCTCAGTCTTCACATGCCAGATTTTCGTGCGGGTGAGCGGACCTTTCAGTTGCTAACCCAAGTTGCAGGCCGAGCTGGCAGAGGTGACGTTGAAGGGGAAGTGGTGGTTCAAGCGTTCACGCCGTTCGCCCCAGCCATCCAGTATGCCCGCAGGAATGACTACACCGGCTTTTACGATGCAGAGATTGAGTTCCGACAACAGTTAATGTACCCGCCATTGGCTCGTGCCGCCATCATCACCCTGAAAAGTTGCCACGAGGATAAGGTTCGTTTCACTGCGGATTATGTGAAGGTGGAATTACAAAACGGACTCAAATCCATCGCAGACCTCGTGGTAGCCGGTGCTTCACCTGCGCCATTGCTCAAGGCAGAAACTTTCTTCCGATATCAGATCATGCTACGCACACGCAATATGAGTGCTTTATCTAAACGCATGCATCCACTCCTTACCGCCATCAAGCTCCCCGATGATGTCTCCATGGTCATTGATATTGATCCCGTGAATCTGCACTAAGAATAGGGGAGGGTGATCAATTGTTTCCATGGGCTGGATCGTCGGTTTTTCGATCCGACTTATTCCGTTTGGCAGAATCTCGCTGTTTTGATAATCAGTGGTTTGTGGATTCCCTGAACCCGAGTGTTTTACTGCTGATTCCCGCCTATAACGAGGAGCAACGAATTGGTCCGGTGTTGCGAGTTTATGCGGAGTTTTTTCGTGCTCACTACGTAGGCTCATTTCATCTGGTGGTAGTATTGAACGGATGTCGCGATAATACGCTGGGAGTTGTGCAACAAGCGGTCGCTGAATTCCCAGAGATTCGCGTGCTTGAATTTGCGGCACCGATCGGCAAAGGCGGGGCTTTGATTGAGGGTTTGAAACTCGCGCCCGAAGCGGATTTGATCGGTTACATCGACGCGGATGGCGCAACTCAACCGGCTGCGTTTCTCGATTTGCTCAAGGAATGTGGGGAAGTTGACTGTGCCATTGGTTCACGCTGGTTGCCCGGGTCGGTGCTGGAACAGACGCAATCGCTCAAAAGGCGGCTCTACAGTCGGTGCTTTCATTTTTTTGTGGAGTTCCTGTTTTGGATGCAAATCAAGGACACCCAGTGTGGAGCTAAAGTGATGCGCCGCCGTGCGATTGAAGCCATTCATCCGCAATTGCGCATCGCTGATGTCGCCTTTGATATCAACCTCCTCTACTCCCTGAAGCGCGGTGGTTTCAGTGTTCGTGAAGTGCCGACGACTTGGACCGACCAGATGGGTTCCACAATGCGACTCAATAAAGGAGCCTTGGGGATATTACTTTCCGTGGTCAGGCTCCGCCTTTTCTATTCGCCGCTTTACCGATTGCTGCGGCCATTTAGACCTGTTGAAGCTTGGATTTATCAAAAACTTCGCGCTCCTCAACCACT
>WBXJ01000236.1 GCA_008933045.1 Verrucomicrobiota bacterium | reverse complement strand
GCGAGATTCTGCTCGGCGGCTTTGCGATACCACTTCACGGCTTCGACGTCATCCTTTGTAACGCCTTTGCCATTGGCGTAGCTGTTCCCCAGATTGAATTGCGCGTCGGCGTCATTCTGCTCGGCGGCTTTGCGATACCACTTCACGGCTTCGACGTCATCCTTCACCACGCCTTCGCCATTGGCGTAGCTGCTCCCCAGATTGAATTGCGCGACGGCGTCGCCGCTTTCTGCTTTGGCGCGGAGTTCCGTCAGTTCTTTGGAATCCTTAATGAGTTTTTGCGCGTGCAGAGGTTGGGTGGTCAGTATCAATGCTAAGGCAAAACCGTAGAGCCATTCCTGTAGATTTCTCATAGATGGAGGATTGTTGATTTTAACCGCCTGCTGAATTGCTGTGCTAATATAGAACTCCCTCCCCCCCCATTTTGTCTAGTATTTTTCAACCCATGTGCTGTTTACTTGGATTCTTGGTTGGGTCGTGGACTAACAACGGCGGCGGGTGGAATGGATTGTTAGGGGATTTCGACGATTGCTTTGATCACTCCGGATTCGGGGTCTGTGTAGGTGGGGAAGATTTGGGGGATGTCTTCGAATTGGGTTCGGTGGGTGATCCAGGGACGGGTGTCGATTGATCCTTGTTCGATCAAACGGATGATCCGTGAGAAATCCTGGGATAATGCGTTGCGGCTGGCTAGAAGGGTTAATTCTCTGCGATGCATCGTGGGTGCGTGAGGAAACACAACCTCTTGCTGGGTGATGCCGACATAAACCAGACGTCCGGCGAAGCCGCAATAGTTCAGAGCGTGACTCATGCTTTTGTGGTTCCCTGTGGCATCAACGACGATCTCGGGAAGTGAGCCATCGGTTGTGCAGGCACGCAAGCGATCGGTTTCCTGACCGTCCTGAGTGAGCAACACGGTGTGTTGTATCCCCATGGAGCGACGGCAAAATTCTAATCGGGCCGCATTGATATCCATGACGATGGTGTTCGCGCCCGATAGTTTTGCGAATTCGATGACGGAAAGTCCGATTGGCCCAGCTCCGATGACCAATAAGCTCTGTTGGGCCGTGGGTTGACCTCGATTGATAGCGTGGCAACCGATCGCCAGGGTCTCGACTAAGGCGAGCTGATCGAAGTTTAACTGTGTGGAACGATGAAGCTTGCGAGCGGGCACCAGAAACGCAGGTCTTAAACCGCCGTCGCAATGCACCCCCAGCGTCTGATGATTCTCGCAACAGTTGGTATGGCCTCGCTGACAGGAGGAGCAGTGTTGGCAATTGATGTAAGGCTCGACCGCACAATGATCTCCTTTGGCCACGTTGGTAACGCCATCGCCCACCTCCAGCACCTCGACCCCAAGCTCGTGGCCGGGGATTCGTGGGTAGCTGAAAAACGGCATTTTCCCGAGGAATCCGGCGATATCCGTGCCACAAATGCCGACGCGATGCACACGGACGAGCGCTTCCCCGTGCTTCGGGGGGAGAGGGTCGGGAATATCGATGATTCGAAACGACCGAGGTTGTTCTAATTGGATAGCTTTCATGGATTCGTAAGAATTCCCCGTGGACGTTTTAGGATGATCTCAATTGTTTTTTGCTAGCCCCTCAAGATGGCCCAGATTCCTCACGGGCGCGAAGATTGCTTGGACGTCGGCTAAAAGCGTTTGATCGATCGGCTCAGAGGCCCATTGTGCCCAGTTCCTGATATTTTGTGGGTTGGCACTACCGGCGATGGTGGTGGCGATTCCTTCATGTGCTAGGCTGAACTGCAATGCGAGTTTAGCGATCTCCACACCGCGACTTGAGCAAAGTGCAGCCGCAGCACGAGCGGCTTCTTTGACATTTTCAGGCTCTTTTAACCACGGTGGTAAGGGCGCATTTGTGAGAAGCCTTGCGCTGAAGGGGCCGGCATTCATTACCCCCACGCCTTTCTGTTGAAGGTAGGGCACGGTCTCGTCCGCAAAACGGGTGTTCTGAAGTGTGTATTGGTTGTAGCTCAAGACACAATCCACCTCTGTTTGATCGGCGATGAACGGGAAAATCTTTTGTGGATACCCACTGAATCCAATGAACCGAATCTTGCCAGCTTTCACCTGTTGACGGAGCGCGGGCAATGTTTCATCCACAATCTGTTGCATCTCCACAAATTCGATGTCGTGGCAGAGCATGATATCGAGGTGATCAGTGCCGAGTCGGTGCAGCGTCACATCAACACTTTCCTGAACGCGACGGGCAGAGAAATCAAAATGCTGGAGATCGTATCTTCCCAATTTTGAACATAATAAATATTGATCGCGAGGCACATCGCGCAAGGCAATACCCAAAAGCACCTCACTCATCCCACGGCCATAAAATGGAGAGGTGTCGATCAGGTTGAGTCCGCAATCTAAGGCAACTCGAACGGAGGCGATGGCGTCCTGAAGAGTCACTCGGCGGAACTCCTGACCCAAGGAGGAGGCTCCAAAACTGAGAATGGGTACCTGGAGTCCGGTGCGGCCAAGAGTTCTGGTTTTCATACTCGGTGTCTGGATCCAAAGTGATCCCGCTGGTCAACCAACAAACAGAGGCCGAAGATGGCGTTGATACAGATTTTCCGTCACCTGATGGCCCACGACTTCCTCATTTTTGACGAGGAGATTCGTGAACCGAGGACCCGCTTTAGCGGCAAGCTTGAATGCGACGTGTAACAACTGTCGAATATTGGCGTTGAACTGCGGATTCTGCTGCACATGTCGAATCGCACTCGCTATTTGTGTTCCGTTCATTTTTGAAAAACAGTGACTTGTCGGAAGCTTCGAACGATCGATATCGATGACCGCAGCGTAGGGTGCGCAAAGGTCCTCCACATGCGCGAGCGCTTGCGCGTAAATTTCTTTGACGAATTCCGATCCCTCTTTGCCAGATTCCGCCAGCCCGATCAATTCTTCCAACCATGTGGTGCCCGCCGTCTTGATGTGGACGCCAGCTTCGGAGCGTACCAAAGCACGGTGGATGATGGGGTAGAGCGAAAACTTATCGCTTCCACTATGCACACTTAGTTTTAGGTTGGAGGGTAAATCGTAACGATCGACGGCGTGGGCAATCACTGCGAGATCATCGTTAAATTCCTTCTCGAATTGTAAGAGATCACCAACGTAATCGACGCCTTTATTAAAACGGCCTGTGAATTTAGGGGCGATCGTTTGAACGCGAATCCCTTCGTCGCTCAACATGGCCAGAATCACCAATAATTCAGGCGGTGTCTGTGGCGAATCCGTCTCGTCCATCGAAACTTCGGTGATGAATTTTGCGGCCTTGCCTTTCTTGCTCAGAATGTGGCGATAAATCCTCCCTGCCTCCTCCACCGCTAATAAATATTTTCCGACGATCGCGGCGATATCCTCTTCACTCAGCGGGAACGGGTGAGGGATTCCATAAATCACAACCGCCCCAACCAATTCTGGATGTCTCTCGATAAAATTTTCTACTTTTTCTGCCGAAATAGGTTTACCGATCGACTCCGCGACATCGATGGTGAAAAAATCTGAACATGCTAAAAAGCGATCGACGGTTTCGAGTCGAATGTGGTCCGCATCGACATGCCAACTTTTGTCCCAGCCCAACGCGAGCACAGCAGCAGCAGCAGAATCACGCACGCTCTGGGGATCGGATCCGATGAGTGTGTGTTCACGATTGGATTTGTTCCAAACCGGCACCACCTCTACCCCATCCAATGCTAGCCGTTGAAACGCCTGTAGTTGCGCTTTTGCTTGGTGCGCGAAACGGTCGCCTACCCCAAAGGAAAATCGTTCTAATTTCAGTTTGTCTTTGAACTTTGCCATATTCGATGAAGGGGGAGATGAATGGAGTAGTGTTACGGAAGCAATTAAACAGTCCGGCACCCCATCGTTAAGAGGACATTCGCCCACAGGGCTTGATCGCCTGTTTGGACGGTGAGAATATGATCCGGCGATTCGACCTGTTTGTAGAAATCCCACTTTGAAACAGGCACCAACTCCAAGTTCAAACCTGCTTCGCTCAGGACTCGACGAAAATCATTCCACACTGGGGGATCGCCTGCTTGCGCGTAAGAGTCATCGCTCGGAATTCCCATCGTATTCACGCAGTCAATATTGACCCCGCTAAGAATCGCACGTAGCACTTGTTCCACCGTTACCAAACCTGGAGAAAGGTTTAAGCAGACCACTTCTG
>WBXJ01000235.1 GCA_008933045.1 Verrucomicrobiota bacterium | reverse complement strand
GCAGATGCGGATCTCGATCTGGCGGTGACTCTCGTGAGTCGGGCGGCGTTTGGCCTTACGGGCCAAGCCTGCACCGCGACAAGTCGAGTGATTGTCGAACACTCGGTGGCGGCTGAATTTACACAGAAATTGGCGGCCCGAGCGAAATCTTGGAAGGTCGGCCCAGGGTGGTTGCCGGGGGTCGAGATGGGGCCGGCGGTCAATGAACAGGAACTAATGGGAAATCTGCAGCATGTGCAATGGGCGTTGGACGAGGGAGCCACGTTGGTCACGGGAGGCAAACGGTTGACGGAAGGTGAACTTGCTCACGGATATTTTATGGAGCCAACAGTGATTTCAGGGGTGACCCCTGACATGAGGCTGGCTCGCGAGGAGGTCTTTGGGCCAGTCGTTGCAATCCTAGCTGTGGCGGATTTTGACGAAGCGTTACGCGTGGCGAATGGTGTTGACGTCGGTCTCTCAGCGTCGATCGTAACGAGGGACCTCAAAAAAGCCATGATTTACAGCGAACAAATCGAGGCAGGCGTGGTTAAAATCAACCAAATCTCAACGGGCCTAGCGTTACAAGCTCCCTTCGGTGGAATGAAAAAATCGAGCACTGACACGTTTCGCGAACAGGGAGCCGGTGCCATCGAGTTTTACACGCGGATCAAGACGGTGTACCTCGATTATTCCACTTAACAGGGGGGCTTGAGCCTTCAAATTGAGGAACTGTGGGATCCTTGGTCAGAATCCAGCCAAGGGTTGGAGGGGGAATTTCTTCGCCTTGCGGAGAGCGATCTCCATGGTTGCCGCTTCTGTTGCTTGTTCCCGAGTGAGGTTAGGATCCGCCGCCTGCGCACGGAATTGGTGGAGACGCCGGTCAATCTGCGCGTTGCGTAGGCGCAACACCAAGTCTTGCACTTGCTTTGCAGCATTGGGGTAAACCTGATCTGTGACAGCAGCTTCGGCGAGAAGAGCAGATGCCTCGGAATCCGTTTCAAAGGAGCCGAGCACCGAGGTCAACGTCGGCCAAAAACCCTCCTCGGTGGGATGGAGTCGGAAGCTGAGCAATTGTCGCACCTCTGGATGTTGGATCCATTCGAGGTCGAGATGAGCATGCGTCCATTGCAAAATATCATCCTCCTGACAAAGCAACTTCAGCAACCACATTTCTTGAGGTGACGGCGGGGTGGGTTCGTCGAATTCTTCGGAAGTAGCTTCAACTGAAGTTTGTTGAGGAACGAGTTCGAGTTCTCTTCGATCGAAGGTTTGAGGGGCGAGTTTTTTGAATTGCAGCGCAGCACTTGTCCCTGAGACTCCAAGGCGTGCCGCCGTTTTCTGAGCGTAGATATCGATGACCACGGCATCGCCGGTTTTGTAGACGGCTTCGGCCATCGCCTTCAAGATTTCTTGGCGCCCTTTGTCTGAATCCGAATCGTTGAGATTACAAAGGCGTTGCAGGAGATAGTCAAAAAAACCTTCGGCTTTAGTTAACCGATCACGGAAAGCTTCTGGGCCGGATCTCTTGATAAAACTGTCCGGATCATCGGGGGCAGGAATTGTAGCGACACGAATCGCAAGACCGACTGGCAACAACGCATCGAAAGCGCGCACGGTGGCTTTCTGGCCGGCACTGTCCGCATCAAAACAAACTACTACCTCGTTGGTGTAACGCTTGAGGATGCGGGCATGCTCCGGCGTGAGGGCGGTGCCTTGAGGGGCGATGACGTTTTGGATGCCCGCCATAAAGCACGCGATCATGTCGAGTTGACCTTCACAAATCAGGGCGAAACCAGTGTCTAAGATGGCCCGTTTGCTTTTGTCCAATCCGAACATCACCCGGCCTTTGGAGAAAATCGGAGTCTCAGGCGAGTTGATATATTTTCCGGTCTTTTCGTCGCCATTCAAAATCCGACCACTGAAAGCGATGACCCTGCCTTGCTCGTCACAAATCGGAAACATCAGACGACCCCGAAAGCGGTCGTAATAATATCGGCCATCGTCTTTGGAAAGAATCAAGCCGGCTTGCTCGACTAGCTTGAGGTCGTGCCCTTTTGATTTGGCCCAGTTCACGGTGTCATCCCATGCGTCTGGGGCGTAACCAATTCTAAAAATCTTGACGGCCTCCTCCGAGACTCCTCGGTTGATGAGATAGTTACGTGCGATTTCACCTCCAGCCTCATTGGAAAATGAATGCTGCCAGCGTGTGGTGATCTGGTCGTGAATCTTTAAAAGCGAATCCTTGGTTGACCGCGCTTCTTGCGCTCCCGGGGTGAGGTCAAATTCGATGGGTATCCGGGCCCGTTCTGCGAGGCGTCGGACAGCGTCCATAAAGCTGATATTTTCGTACTCCCGAATGAAGGTGAAAACATCGCCTCCTTTTCCGCATCCAAAACACCGGAAGATTTGTTTGGATGGATTGACGTTAAAACTCGGCGATTTCTCGCGATGAAATGGGCAGAGGGCCACAAAATTTGCGCCCGCACGTTTTAATGGCAGAACGTTACCAATCACGTCCACGATATTGCTGGCAGTGCGGATCTGTTCGAGCGTTGATGGTGAGAGAAAACCGGCCATTGATTCGTTGGCCAGTAAACTAACACGACTTTTGTGAGTTTTGAAAGATTCCGTTCAGGATTTGTTGCCTTGCGGAGGCGGGGAGAAGGTTTCATTATCCAGATGGGTTGGCTGTATCAGCAGATCAAAGATTGATGAAAGCGAAAATAACTGTCTCGCCGAAGAAAGCGGTTCTAGATCCACAAGGGAAAACCGTTCAAAATGCCTTGGAGCATATGGGGTATAAGGGAATCCTTGCCGTCCATGTGGGTAAATATTTAGAGATCGAGGTGGAGGGGGATCGAGAGATTGTACGCCAGCAAATTGATGAGGCGTGCCGCAAACTGTTAACTAATCCTGTGATCGAAGATTATCAGTTCACCTTGGAATAAGTTGGGATCGCCGAGTGTGGAGTTTCCGCCGCTATGAATTTTGCTGTCTTGCAGTTTCCTGCCTCGAATTGTGATCAGGATGCCGTTCACGTTCTCAAAAACGTCCTTGGCCACGGGGCCAGTTTGGTTTGGCACAAGGATCTTTCGCTTGGGAATGTGGAGGGTGTTGTCATTCCTGGGGGATTCAGCTACGGGGATCACCTGCGAACCGGAGCCATCGCTCGGCTGAGTCCGATCATGCAGGCTGTCCAACAATTTGCTGCGAACGGTGGCATGGTGCTGGGTATTTGCAACGGATTCCAAATCCTGTGTGAAGCAGGACTTTTGCCTGGAGCACTGATCCGAAACCGGTCGCTTCAGTTTCGCTGCGAACACGTTTACTTGAAAGCCGCGACGACTCGCTCAGGGTTTACTCGAGCCATCCCTGCGGGTCAATTGTTGCGCGTTCCGATTGCCCACGGTGAAGGTTGTTACTTCGCTGATGAATCGACGATCAAAACATTGCAGGCGAAGGATCAGATACTTTTTCAATACGCCACTGCTGAGGGGCAACTTACGGATGAGTCCAATCCTAACGGCTCGTTGTTGAACATTGCGGGAATTTGCAACGAGCGTAGAAATGTCGCCGGGCTGATGCCACATCCTGAGCGCGCCTCGGAGGGTTTGATGGGGAGCACGGATGGTCGTTTGATTTTTGAAAGTTGGTTGCAGGAATTAGCGGAGCGTTCACGTCCGCTCGCAGTCTGATTCAACCCACGCATTGCCATTTTTATGACCGAACCCGCCATCACTCCCGAGTTAGTGTTGAAGCATGGATTGACCCCTGACGAATTTGAGCGCATCAAAACCATTCTGGGTCGTTGTCCGAATTATACAGAGTTAGGAATTTTTTCGGTGATGTGGAGTGAGCATTGTTCCTACAAGAACACGCGTCCACTGCTGAAGGGGTTTCCGACTAAATCTGAGAAAATCCTTGTCGGAGCCGGTGAGGAGAATGCGGGGATTATTGATATAGGCGATGGTCTGGCGATCGCTTTTAAGATCGAATCACATAACCATCCGAGTGCGGTTGAGCCGTTTCAAGGGGCAGCCACAGGGGTGGGAGGAATTATCCGTGATATTTTCACCATGGGTGCGCGACCAATCTGCGCGTTGAACTCGTTGCGGTTTGGTGAACTGAGTTCTGCTGAGGTGCGTCGGTTGTTCAGTGGTGTGGTCTCGGGCATCGCGCATTACGGTAACTGCTTTGGCATTCCTACGATTGC
>WBXJ01000234.1 GCA_008933045.1 Verrucomicrobiota bacterium | reverse complement strand
TGATTTCGTATCTGCCAACCCCCGTTTCGGTGCGCCCGAACCGGCCATTTGTTTATCTGAATGCAGCAATTTCGGCAGACGGAAAACTGGCACCAGCGAACCGAGTGTTCGAGCCCTTCACCAACGGCTATGATCAGAACTTTCTGTATTTGCTCCGGACTCGCGCTGATGCCGTCATGGCGGGTGCTAGGACCGTGGCGAGTAGTGACGTGACCATGGATTCAGGCGGGGGGAGGTTTGAGGCCATTCGTTTGCGCGAAGGTCGAAGCCGCCATAACTTACGCATTGTTGTGTCAGCCTCGGGGAACGTCTCACCTAGATTACGAATCTTCGAAGTAAAATCATCACCTGTAATTTTGCTTACAACGGCCCGAGCGAATCCTGCTGCTTTAGCTAATCTGAAAGGAGTAGCCGACGTGGTTCCTTGTGGTGATAAGGTAGTTGATTGGAACGTTGCTTTGACGCACCTCTGGAAACACTGGGGGGTTCGTTCACTCCTGTGTGAAGGGGGGGGCGAATTGAACGGGGCTTTGGTTGAGGCTGGGATGGTGGACGAGATTTATCTGACGGTAGCTCCTGTTATTTTTGGGGGCCACCATGCGCCGACTCTGGCAGATGGCAACGGGTTCCCAACGTTATCCAAGGCGACAACCTTGGTGCTGAAACACCGGTTCCGGCGGGCCAATAACCTCTTCTTATGCTACAAAGTTTCAGTTGGGTTACCTGCCAAAACTTGATGTCCAATTCGGAGTCGCAGGACTTACGAGATATGAAGCCACAAGGTTTTTAAGTAACCGGGTTGTTCGCGATTCATCGGAAAATCGATAGGTTGGGGGGCGTAATGGCGTTTTAACACCTTGCGCCCGGCTGAGGTAATGGTCGCTTCAACCAACGAAACAAAAGCCTCAGGTTTTACCGTTGCGGCGTTAGTGGAAGCCAAAAGAATCCCTGACGATGCGAGCACCGGTAATGCGGCTTGAACTAGTTTGGCGTAGTCCTGTTCAGCCTTCCATATCCCACTTTCCTTGGACTGTGAGAATGTGGGGGGATCGAGAATGATCACTTCAAACTTTCGGCCCTTTTTTGCAAACCTCTGTAACCAGTCAAAGACATCGCCAAAAATAAAGTCGTGCGCCGACGGATCAAGTCCGTTCAGTAAAAAATTCCGACGCCCCCAATCCAGATACTTTTTTGAGAGATCCAAACTAGTTACTTTGGCACCTCCTAGAGCAGCGCAGACTGAAAAACCGCAGGTATAAGCGAAGGTATTCAACACCTCACAACCGGCTAGCCCCTGAGGCCGAATCGGAAACCCAGCCGCGATGTGGTTCTGTAGAAACCGTCGACGATTTTCCCGCTGGTCTAGAAAAATCCCCACCGAATAACCTTCAGCAAAACTAGCCTCAAACTTGACATCATGCTCGGTGATAACAAAGGGACGAGGCGATTCCTTTGACGCACCTTCTTTACAAAAAAGGAGCGAAGGTGAAGTTTCTGCAAATGATTGATTGCGCAGGGATTTTAACCATCGCTTGTGATACGCACCTGTAATATTCCACTTTTCACCTAACTCTTTCAGCTCCAAAACCTGACTGCGAGTTAGGTCGCGCTCAGACTGGGAAAGCAACCAATCACCCCATCGTTCGACAAACCAACCGGGGCGGCGATCTGGGATGGCGTGCCAGACGCGCCAAGCATTTGTTGCCTGAGTGTCAATCACAGCGGTCCGCAATGGGGCAGCCACATCGGCACCAAAATCGACTGGGGCGCAAAATTCCATCGGTTGACGTGACAGCGGATGTTGGAATCGCAACCGCTCGGCATGGAGACAAACTCGACCGAACGGAGTGCCACCATACGTGACGTCACCAAGCAACGGGCATCCTCGTGAAGCCGCGTGAACTCGAATTTGATGCGTCCTGCCAGTGAGTGGACGCGCTTTGATTAACCAACCCAAACTCGTTTTTCCTGCCGGTGTGAACCACGTCTCAGCCTCGGTATCTGCCGATTCGATTGGGCCAGCAATATACTTGTCCCCGACTCGACTGATCCCGGTATGCACGCGGCCTGCCAAAGCAGACGGGGAACGATCGGTGAGTAACAGATATTCTTTTTCAACTTTTCTCGATTCAAACTGTTGAGTGAGTGATTTATTTGCGAGCGTGGATTTGCTAAAAAGAATGATGCCAGAAGTTTCTTTGTCGAGACGTTGAATCGTGGCAAGTGTCGCCCATGAAGGCTGTCGATGACGCAACCACTCGTAGATCCCCTCCCCTGCAAAGGGCGAAGGGGCATGAGTATTTAAGCCAGCCGGCTTGTTCACAACCAGCAGGTGGTCATCCTCATAGACAATACAATTGGGCTGGTGCTTTACCAAAATTGCCACGCCCCTTTCGCAACAATCCAAATCGCGAGCAAGCAATTCGTGACGGCATGCGCTGCCATGGCTTCACCTAACCGTCCTGAACGACACACCAACGATTGGAAAAGAATCCCGCACAGAATCCCAGCGAACCATTGGGTATGCGCCAAACCAAATACGCACGCAGTCACTAAAAATGGAACCCAGTTGATTCCAATCAACGGAACATTCAAAAAATCTTTTTTGACGAGGGTGCGATAAAGAAACGAGCGATAAAAGGCTTCCTCTAAAGGCGGGACGATCAGACTCGACCCTAACAAGCGCACGCCAAAAAAGAACCAAGCTAGAGGTGCAGTCTCGGCAAACGTTACAAAGGGATTCCAAGTTGTTCCAGCAACTCCTCCTAGTTTCGGATAATATGGATCGAGAAAAACCCAAATTGCGCACACCAAAACTCCGATGGCCAAGGCGCGAGGCGTCCATTCCCATCGCATTTCTGGGACAATTCTCCAAGTCATCCAGAGCATCCACATTCCCACGAGACACTTGAGAAGGTAGATCCAAAACTGACCCACTTCACCGACCTGACCCTGTAATACCGTCAGTCCCAGAAAAACCAAAAAAGGAGCGATCCTGGCAAGGCTTGGGGAAGAGTTGAAAACTGCGCCGAGAGCTAACATATGGCGAGTTGAAGTAAAGTCAGAATCCTTTCATGATCCAACAAATTCAAAGCGTATGAGCAATCGCCTCGTAGATTTATCCTAGTAACAGCCCACCTGTTGATCAAAATTGTTTGATTTTCGAGAAGCAGATGTGTCATCTTTTTTTCCAGTAAAACATTCGCTCAAGCCCCGTCCGGTTTGGGTAAGAGCGCGGCACCCAATCCTTGATCAAATGAAAATCGCTTTCAAAGCGTTCACAGACCTCGTCTCGAGTGGTTCCAAAAGGCGGCCCATCAACATCTGGGATCAGATAGTGGACAGCGAGAAAGTGTCCACCCTGACGCACCGACCGAGCGGCCGCTTTGACATAATCTCGACGTAACTCGGGCTGGATCGCGCAGAATAAAGTGTGCTCAAAGAGCCAGTCGTAGCCCTGATATTGATTCGCTTGCAGAAAGTCTCCTTCACAAAACTTGACGCTCGATCCAACAATTGCTAACTCCTGAGCACGCAGAACCGCAGTCGGCGATATGTCCAAACCGAGGGCCACAAATCCAGCTTTTGCCCAAGCACGGGCATCGTGGCCCCGTCCACAGCCCGGCACGAGCACTCGTTCGCCGCCTTGCAGAGGCTCGTCCCTTAAAAAATCTACAAGCCCAGGCGATGCCTCTCCTTTATCCCACTGCATCTCATTTTTTTGATACAGAGAGTCCCAATCGGTTCCAGTGGAGGTGTTCATTAAAATCGTGTTTAACTGTTGCGCCCAACGTTAGAATTTTGCCAGCAGTTCTTCCAGTTGAAGTTTTGCCCCTGTCATAATGGGGCTTCCGTGCGCACACAAAAGTCGATCGAAGTTGAGAGCTAACAGATTGGCGAGGCTTTTCCGTAACAGAGGTTCGTCGTCGCAATAATTCGCTGGGAGCACCTCAAGCCCTCGCGTCGGAAGATTAACGAGCGCATCACCCATGATGAGTAGTTTTTTTTCTGAATCGAAAAGCGCGATCTCGCCCCCAGGCCCGCCAGGCAATGAAATAATTTGTAGACCTAACACGTTCAAAGATTCTGGATCTAAGATTTCAAGGTTCGGTTCGCCGACTAAATCAAGGCTGGCAGTGTAGATTTTTTTACCTCTCCATTGCCCTGTCGCTCGAAAATGGTTTGCGTTGGTGATAATAACGCCCTGCAC
>WBXJ01000233.1 GCA_008933045.1 Verrucomicrobiota bacterium | reverse complement strand
CCCCGAAGCATTTCATGATATGCTTCAAACGCTGGAGACTAAGTGGAAACAGATGGGCGAGGAGATTTATGCGGGGCGAGCGGCGATCCAGCCTTACAAAATCAAAAAGGAGACCGCTTGTGACCAGTGTTCCTATGCGAGTATTTGTCGCATTGATAATTGGACCCATCAGAACTACCGCACCTTAAAGGAAGATCACGCATGAGTCTCACTCAAGCGCAAATTGAAGCGATCCAAACCGAAGGCAATGTTGTGGTTGTTGCGGGTGCTGGCACGGGGAAAACAAAAACACTAGTCGAGAGATGTGTGAGCCGCGTCTGTGCGGCACTGGATCCAATCTCCGTGGATCAACTCCTTGTGGTGACCTTCACTAAAGCGGCGGCCACAGAAGTCAGGAAACGAATCCGTGATCGTCTGGAGGAAGAACTGAGGCGAAATCCGACAGCGGCACGAATGATAGAACAAATCGAACTCCTCGAGCATGCGAACATCTCCACGCTCCACAGTTTTTGCAATCATCTGATCCGGCAGCATTTCTATTTACTGAATATTGATCCTCAATCGAAGCTCATCGACGAGGCGGAGGCCAAGGTTTTGAGGACTGAGGTCATGGATGATTTTCTGGAAAAGGCTTATCGAAAACAGGACGCCACCGCCAATGATTTGCGTCAATTAGTCTTAGACTACTTTAACGGAGACGACCGACCGCTGCGTGAACTCATTGGAAAACTCCACGATTTCACAGAAACTCGGCAGGATTCTTCAAAATGGTATGAAGATCAAACGTCATTCTACGAGAATCCAAGAGCAAGCACTTGGAGGGACCAACTGCCAGTCATCACTCAGCGGTGGATTGATCGGTGGTCCAGTCCCGCGCTCGACCAACCACTAGCCAGCCCTGCTGCCGGCCTGTTGAGGGACATTTTCACAGGGTTTCAAGCAGGTGCTGAGACCTATCGAGATGGGCTTCAGAAGCTATCAAACTGCTACAACAATTCTGAGATTTGGATTCGGGGGACCAAAGAAAAATACAGAAATCCTATTAAACCATTGTTTGTCGAGGCAGAGTTTTTGCTGACGTTTTATAACACCTCCGATGATCAAGATCCCTTGCAAGAGGATTGGGAATGTGTGCGCCGTCACATGTTAGCTCTCCTCCGAGCAGCTCACACTTTTAGTCAGGTTTACGCGGACAGAAAAAAGCAAGATGGCGTCTTAGATTTTCATGATTTAGAGCAATTCACCATCCGACTATTGTGCGATGAGGTCACTCGAAAGCCCACACCCATAGCCGATAGATGGCGTCAGAAATTTGCTTATATTTGTGTGGATGAGTATCAGGATATCAACCCAGCACAGGATCAAATTATTCAATCTCTCGGAGGTCAGGCGACGAAGGAAAGCCGATTTCTGGTGGGTGATGTCAAACAGAGCATCTATGGTTTTCGACAAGCAGCCCCAGAACTCTTTCAAAGTTATGAAAAGCTGTGGTCTGAGAAGTCTACAACCCAACGGTGCATCTATCTGAGGGAAAATTTTCGTAGTCATGAGGCAATTCTGGGTGTTGTGAATGGATTGTTCTCACGGATCATGACTGGGGATTGGGGAGGGGTGCGTTATGATGAAAATCACCACCTGAAATTTGGCAACCCTGAACAACGCTCCCATCTGAAATATCAGGCCAAAGATCCTCGACCAGTTGAGATCTTGCTTTGGCGGATCGAAGAAATTCAACAGATCGATGGCAGCGATCAGGAAAGCGACGCCGAGCCTTTAGCTGGAGCGTTGGAGCTTGCGGATATTGCCACCACTGAAGCTGAAGCATTGCTGGTAGCACGTCGTTTTAAACGCTTGGTGGAATCCAGAACGATGATTCAGGATCCCATTACTCACCAACCACGGGAGGTGGGTTACGGAGATATGGCAATTTTACTAAGGAACCCAAGCGCACGCCTCGAAGGCTACGCTACCGTGTTTCATCGCGAGGGCATCCCACTCCAAGCGAAACGCACCGGGTTTTATGAATCGGTTGAAGTCATGGACTTACTTCACCTACTGGAAATCTTGGATAATCCGCGCCAAGATATTCCGGTGATCGCCGTTCTCCGGTCACCGTTAGTAGGCTTGAGTTTAGCGGAGCTTGCGCAGATTAAAAACTCGGGTAGAGAGCTTTGTTTTTGGTTAGCCGTTAAGAAAACAGCGGAAGAAAATCCAACCGACCCATTAGCGATCAAACTCGGTAGTTTTCTTGAGAACTGGCGACGTTGGCGTGCGCTAGCTCGACATCTCTCCATTAGTCAACGTCTCGAAATTATTCTCACCGAAACGCATTATCTCCAATGGTTGAACAACCAGGATCGCGCCGGACAGCGTTGCGCCAATGTAGAACTGTTAATGGAATTAGCGCGTGCATTTGGAAGGAGGCAGGGAGGAAGTCTTTATCAGTTCGTCTGTTTTCTAGAACACCGTCGGGAAATGTCGGGGGATGAAATCTCGCCGCAAGCCATCGGAGAAAACGGAGTCCGCCTGATGAGCATTCACGGGAGCAAAGGCTTGGAGTTTCCAATCGTCGCGGTGGCTGGGTTAGGCGGTAAATTCAATGACGATGACCTGAAAAAACCAATTCTCTTGGATGATGGTTTGGGACTTTGCTCAATAATCCAACTCCCTCAAACAGGGCAACGGTATGAGAGTCTGTTTTTATGGCATGCTCGACACGAAGCAAAAATACGCGCTCGACACGAGGAGATGCGGTTGCTTTACGTCGCGATGACTCGTGCTCAAGAGAAACTTTTCTTAGTTGGCACTGCGAGCGACAAGAAGCGCGAGGGGTGGCTGAATGAAAACAAGGGCCTGAAGGCAATCAATTATTTGGATTGGATCGGACCTTGGATAGCTGCCAATGCTCCTGAACTGCTTCAAAGCGGCCAAGGGAACTCAGAATATTGGAGTTTATGGAGTGGATCAGAAACTCCGCTGCGAACCAAAATCCAAGACGACACAAAATCAGTGGCCAAAATCGCTGACAATTTTTCTGTTGAGGATCGTGATGCACTCCGAAGAAAGTTGCAATGGACGTATCCTCAACAGGAGGCGACCCGACAAGCCGCCAAAACGACTGTCAGCCGATTGCGCAAATCTTCCTCTGGAATTGGCACGGATGATAATTCTCCCATCAATGAAAGCTTTCTAGTCTCCAACAAACCCATAAACGGACCCCGTAACCGAGGTGACGGGTTAACCCCGCAACAAGTCGGTGAAGTTTATCATCGGTTTCTGGAACTCATCCGACCTGAACCCGACTTCTCAGTAGCAGTCCTCACACGTGAACGTCAGAGACTATTATCCGAGCAGGTATTGAGTTTAGTGGAAGCTGATTCCCTTGATTTGTCCTGTATCTCAATATTTTGGAGTGGCCCCATAGGTCAGGAAATCCTTTCTCATTGGTCAGAAGTTCGACGCGAATTGCCGTTTACCATACGAGTAAATAAAACCGATCTTGCAGAGTTAAATATCGATTTGCCTCAATTGCCAGAGGACGATTTTATCATCGTGCAAGGCATGGCAGATTTAGTCGTCATTCGTCCCCTCGAACTATGGATCGTGGATTTCAAAACCGACCAAGGTGCGCCCCACCAAATTCAAACAAAAACGCAACACTACACAACCCAACTCAAATTGTATGCGGCTGCGTTGACCCGGATCTACCATCGTCCAACCACAAAACTCCTGCTACATTTTCTCCATCAAAACGAAACCCGCCACATCGCCACATCTCTTGAGGGTGTTGATTCTTGCGAAATTTCTGTGGCTCGTTAGAGTGGAGAAGTGTTGGCTGTTGCGGAAAACCAATCAACACTTGGTTAAATAAAACCGCATGGGTTCCCCCAAGTCATTTACTGACCTTGCACACGCAATCATGGCTTTGATTGCGAATCCAGAATTGCATCAATTCCAAGTATTGGCTCGTGAGGTTTTCCAGTTCCAATTCAGGTCTAATGAACCCTATCGCACCTTCTGCAAGAATAGAGGGATAACACCAAACGAAGTTCAGTCGTGGCAAGACGTGCCGTTTATCGGGAATAGTGCCTTTAAACAATGCGAGCTAACTTGTTTATCCGAGGAGGAACGATCAAGAGTTTTTGTTTCCAGTGGCACAACCGATAAGGAGCGAAGCCGGCATTACCACAACGATTTGTCACTGGAGGTTTATAACCGTTCCTTGTT
>WBXJ01000232.1 GCA_008933045.1 Verrucomicrobiota bacterium | reverse complement strand
ATGTAGAATTGCCGCAACAGGCGATAAAGCCATGGTAAACGATTCTTCAGATGGTAGGCGAGGGCATCGGCTTTTAACCAACCACCCAATCGGCCTTTCCATTGAGCTTTGCGGAGCGATGATCCCAGCCTCTGCTGCCACTGTTGATGGATGAAAACGAAGTCCCCGAAAATCATGTCCGGGGTGAGGTTATTTCCGTACGGGACGAAGCCTTGTTCTCTCAGCAATTGTTCTACCTCTGGGTAAAGTCTTTGGCCCTTCCATTTCGCCGTCAGCCAACTCTCGACATGGATCGCAATAATCCGATCCTTAATTCGATCCAATCCATTCAGAACCAAATACTCCGCACCTTCGACATCGATCCAGAGTCCAACTCGTTGGGTCGTCGGGTAGTTCTTAATAATAAAATCATCGATCCGGACTGCGGGAACTGTCACGGCCATCTTTTCCTTTAAATCGTCACGACTGAGCAAAGAACTGATGCCGGTATTCTCGTTAGGATTCGAATAATCCACATCAATCACATGAAAGGTTGCGGACCCATTTTCATTCGAGACCGCCACCTCTTGCAAATCAATCTTAGCATCAAGCAAAGATTGCTTCTCCTTCATGGTCTTAAAGTTAAACGGGTTCGCCTCGAAGGCACAAACGCTCGCCTGAGGGAGTAATTGCTTGAAGAACAGAGCCTGATCGCCGTCCCGCGACCCGATGTCACAAACGCAATCCGCCTCCGCTAGGCGAAGGATGGACCCGAAAAGAAGCTTTGTGTTTTGGCGCATACATCAGTTCAAGAAAGCTAGACTCTACGACGAGTCCATCAAGGATGCCAAGCCGGAATGAGTTAAGTAAAAAACGTTGGAGGAAATTCAGGTTCCTCGGCGAAGCGTCAGACCAACACAGGGATTTTGCCAGCAACGGCGGGCGACTCATCGGTGCCTGCTAGAGTGGATTGAGGGTTGATTTGTATTGGCTGAGGTGCTCTTGCCATCCCTCGATTCATGCTGAGGTTGAGACCTGCGATGGAGGCGAAGAGCCAGAAGTCGGAGGTAGCCGCTCCGAAGAAAACAAGAAAGAAAATGAGGCGGGCGATGAAAAATCCTAGGAAAAAACGGTTCAGTTTGCGGAGTTCTGGATGCCCATATTTATAGTTGTTTCTCAATACCCAGTAGACGGACGTTAAAAACCAAACAAATCCGATCACCCCAAGAATCCCAAAAGGAATAATGACGGAAAGCGGCCCGTTATGATAGTCACCCGCAAGCCGCGCGGCTTCGGAAGGTGAATAAAAGCCGCGTCGTAGCGCAATCTGCGAAAAATAAAGGTCTGTTGGGTTGATCGAAAACCCCTTGCCCACCCAGAAGTAGCGAGGGATGTCCGTCACTACCACACGCCACATATCCAGACGCCAGTTCAACGAACCTTCGGCATCGGCTTTTGCAACGGTTTCTACCTTTAACGGAAGAAAGCTCAAGCTGCGTTGTATGGTGAGGGGCATTCGATCCGAAAATGCGATTAGGAAGGAGGAGGAGAGTAGGAGAAGTCCAACGAGAATGGCTGCGTAAATCGTGCGATGAAGCTTCTCCATGAAAAAAAGCGCCATGAAAAGCAGCATCAGGAGAATCAAGTTGGAGCGAAAACCCGCCATTAAGATGAAAAGTAGACTAAGCAAGGCCACAGATAACCTCCAACTTTTTCGCCAATCTAGGATGCCAGCGAGCCCAAACCGCGCTAACAACCAATACAACAATCCAAAACCGAGAGGAGCTAACCCACTTAAGCGGACGAATCCTCCAGAAAGTGTGATGTTATCCGCGTTCGCTTGGGATATGACAAAATCCACAGGGAAAAGATAAAAAAGGAAATAGAAACTTGGTCCCAGAGCAAAGGCTAGATTTCCCAAAATGGATGAGCAACTCATCAACCAAAACATAGATCCCAAAGACTTGGCTTTCTCGAGGCTGAGCGGGTTCAGGATCAACGCGAAATAGCCAACGACCGCAGCGAGCATGGTAATGTACCTTCTCCCTCCAAAAACTTGTGCTCCCAAAATATTAAAGCCTGTTCCGCCGGTTGCCTTCATGGTGAACAACACGACAGCCATCATGAAAACCACGGAAAGATCCAGTGACGGGTTCCCGCAGTAAGTCTGGGTCTGGCCATGCAACGGCCTAGAAATAATCGATATCAGAAAACTTAATCCAGCAAGGAGCATCCACATCTGAGGCTCGCCGGGTAAAAAGAAGGCGTTGATAAACGCAGTGCAGGACAAAATAAGGACCGTGTGATGAAGGTAAATCAAGAATGGGATCGAGAAAAAGAGGAACAAAAGCCCAAAGCCAACCATACTGGTGAAATCAGTCGGATCCGCAAGGAGGAATCCAACCAAAATCGCCAGAGGAATGACGAATATCGTGGCAAAAAGAGTCCCCAAAAAAGGTTTACTACTAGGGAGCATTTTAAAGTTTGATTTGCGCTACGGCGGGTAAGGCCATCTGAGGAGTGGATGAACCGATTGCAGCGCGTGTAGGAATAACTGCTTCGGTTTGATCAACACCCGAGCGGTTCGCCAAGCCTCGATTCATGCTAAGGTTCAGACCCGCAAGGGCAGCAAAGAGCCAGAAGTCGGAGGTAGCCGCTCCGAAGAAAACAACAAAGAAAATGACCCGGGCGATGAAAAATCCTAGGAAAAAAGTGTTGAGTGTTTGCAGTTCCGGATGACCATATTTATGATTGTGTCTCAATACCCAATAGACGGAAGTCAGAAACCAAACAAATCCGATCACCCCCCAAATTCCGAACGGAATGATCACGGAAAGCGGGCCGTTATGATAGTCACCTGCAAGGCGTGCGGCTTCCGAAGGTGAATAAAAGCCCCGGCGTAGGGCTTCCTTGGTAAAATAGAGATCAGTCGGATTGATTGAAAAACCTTTTCCAACCCAAAAATAACGAGGGATGTCTGTCACGACCACACTCCACATGTCGAAGCGCCATTGTAGCGAACCTTCGGCATCCGCCTTCGCCAAGGAACTGACTTTCACAGGCAGGAAACTGAGGCTGCGTTGAATCGTGAGAGGCATCCGCTCCGAAAACCCAATGACGAAAAAGGACGCAAAGAGGAGGACCAAAGCGAGGATGCCCGAGTTGATTGTTCGATGAATTTTTTCTATAAAAAATAATACTGTAATAATTAAAGATATTAAAATAATATTTGACCTAAATCCGGCGAGCATGATCAACACGACCGCAACTACAGCGAGGATGATTCTCCAACTCTTGGCGATATCCAATACTCCTCTGAGTCCAAAACGCGACAATAACCAGTAGATTATCCCAAAGCCCAAGGGTGCCAAACCGCTGAACCGCACCACCCCTCCCGCCAAAGTGATGTCCTCTGCATTGGCTTGTGAGAGCACGAACTCGACCGGAAAAAGGTAGAAGAAGAAGAAAAAGCTGGGCCCCAGTGCGTATGCCATATTGCCAAGGATCGCCGTGCCGCTCATTGCCCAAAAGATTGATCCCAAGGTCTTAGCTTTTTGGAGGCTCAACGGATGGGCCACGAGGGCAAAATATCCAACGGCGGCGGCGAGCATCGTCACATAGCGTCTGCCTCCGAAAACCTGTGCTCCCAGAATATTTAACCCGGCACCACCGGTCGCTTTCATTGTGAAGAGCACGACCAAAGCCATAAAAATGACCGAGAGGTCAAGCGAACGAAAGCCGCAATATCGACGAGCCTCTCGATCCAGCGGCCATGAGGCAATCGATACGATTAGACTGACACCTGCGAGCAACATCCACATTTCGGGGCGACCGGGAAGGAAAAATGCATTGATAAAGGCCGTTGCCGAGACGATTAGAGCCGTATGGTGATACCGGATCAGAAAGGGTGAAAGCAAGAACACCAACAAGAAGCCCACTCCGATCAAACTCGTGGAGTCGGTCGGATCAGCCAGAAAAAAGCCCATCACGATTGCCAACGGAATAACGAAGGCAAATATAAGCAGGGCTTTAGGTAGAGCTGACATACAAAATCTTCCCCAAAGTAACCAAAGGATCTAAACAGGGGCAACTGTTTTGCTCAACAAATTGAATCGCAAGCTCGAAACCGCTCCACTTTGAGTGAGCGTTTTGGAGCGAGGTAACTTTTACCGCGCTACCCATTCGCCCAGGCAGGCGGCTAAGCGATCCAACTCGGTTGGAGAATGCCTACTCGAAATTACGGCTCTCAGCGAATCTCTCCCTTCGTAACT
>WBXJ01000231.1 GCA_008933045.1 Verrucomicrobiota bacterium | reverse complement strand
GGCACCAAGGACACCTCCAAACACGCCATAGCCCTTGGCGGGTGCGTTGCCCAAGAAGTAAACGCCGGTGAGTCCATCGCACCACATAAACGCTTCGCTGCCGATGAATGTGACGCCACTGGGAATAGTAATACTTGTGAGCCCACTGCACCCATAGAACGCAGCTTCGCCGATGGAGGTGATGCTGTTGGGGATGGTAATGCTTGTAAGTTCATAGGATCCATAGAAAGCAGAGTCGCCGATGGAGGTGACCGGCAGGCCGTTGATTGTGCTCGGGATAATTAAGTCCCCCGTGGGTTTGGGATTCCTACCAGTAATCGTGATGGCATTGCCGTTGATTGAGCCTAACAAGCCGTCTGCGAACCACAAAGCGGTGGGACGATTCGCGAATGTCGCCCCCCAACCCGCTGAGTCTGGGCTGTGGTAAACGGTGAGGTTAAAGGAATTTTCAAAAATGTAAGAGTCGGTGTCAGGTGCATTTCCCATGAAGTAAACGCTCGTCAGACCACTGCACCGAGAGAACGTCTCTTGGCCGATGGAGGTGATGCTGCTGGGGAGGGTCACGCTCGTCAGACCAGTGGACCCATTGAACGCCCCGTTGCCGATGGAGGTGACGCTGTTTGGGATGGTGTAAGCCCCTGTTTTTCCTCCGGGGAAAGCGATGAGTGATGTCTGAGCTTTGTTGAAAAGAATACCGTCGTTGCTGCTGTAGGTGGAGTTAGCAATATCCACTGTGATGCCCTTTAATCCACTGCACCCCCAGAACGCCCTTTCGCCGATCTCGGTGATGCTGCTGGGGAGGGTCACGCTCGTCAGACCAGTGCACGCCCAGAACGCCCTTTCGCCGATGGAGGTAATGCTGCTGGGGAGGGTCACGCTCGTCAGACCACTGCAATATTGGAACGCATAGCGGCCGATGGAGGTGACTGGTAGATTATTGATGGTGGATGGGATGACCAAGTTGCCGGAGGCTTTTGGGTTGGAGCCGGTGATGGTGATGGTGTTTTGAGAGGTGGAGAATAATAACTCTGCTTTTAGGGACGCGGGGAGGATGAGTAGTAGTGCGAGGATCCCCAGAGTTGCGATTTTTAGTTTTTTCATAGAAATGTTTTGAACTCCTTCTAAAGGCTTATTGCCACGGCTAAAAATTTCAAGGATTTTTCGGTTTTTTGTTTGAGTTTTGAGGGGGTTTTCTCACGGCAATCTTCCGATGAGGAGGCTTCGGCGGGAGGGTGGAGCAGGCAATCCTGCGATCGCGCGGAGAGGCGAACGAAATGAACGAAATGAGGGTGTGGTTTGGTTTTTTGGTTGGCTCTTGGGCTGGTTTCGCTTTAGTGGTGGGGTTGATGAGCTTGCTGAGGATTGTTTTTTTGGCTGGTTTGGTGTGGGTTGCCACGGTTGTTCTGGATGCTTCTTTGGCTGGTTTCGTCACGCCGCATGGGTTGGTTTTTGAACCGTTCGCTGAGGAGCCTCAGGTGGTGGATCCTGTGGCGATGTGTTTTGATGAGGAGGGGCGGGCGTATGTGGTGGAGATGCGGGATTATCCGCTGGGGATTGGCGCGAAGCATGAGGCGGGCGGGACGGTGCGTTTGTTGGTGGATTTGGATGGGGATGGTCGGGTGGATCGTTCGACGGTTTTTGCGGACCGGTTAAGTTTCGCGACTTCGATCACTCCGTGGAAGGGAGGGGTTCTGGTGTCGGCGCCGCCTGAGATTGTTTATCTCAAGGATACGGACGGGGATGGAAAAGCGGATCTGCGGGAGGTGTGGTTTTCTGGGTTTAATTTGGAGGTGACGGATAGCAACATGAGCGGGTTGCGTTGGGGGTTGGATAATCGGATTCATGGGGTGAACGGGGGCAATGGAGGGGATGTGGTGACTGTGGGTGGTGGGGGTGGGGTGCTTCGGTTGGGGAATGCGGATTTTAGTTTTGATCCTCGTCAGCGGGAGATTGGGCGGACTTTTCAGACGAGTGGCGGGTTCGGTTTGGCGTTTGATGATTGGGGGCATAGTTTTTCTACTTACAATATCAATCATGTGCAGCAACGGGTGGTTCCGTTGTCGTATGGGTCGCGTTGTGTGGGGACGCCGGCAAGGGATTTGACGGTGAGTATTTCTGATCACGAGGATATGGCGCGGATTTTTCCGGTTTCGTTGGCGGAGACTCGTGTGAATCATCCTGAGCAGGCGGGTTTTTTCTCGTCGGCGGGAGGGATTCATTTTTTGAGTTTGCGCGGGTGGCCAGGGGATCTCTCGGGGAGTCTGACGGTGGGGGATATGGTGGGGAATTTGATTCATCGGGATGTGTTGCGGGTGGATGGGGCGGTGTTCAAGGCTTCGCGTGGGGCGTTGGAGGAGGCTCGGGAGTTTATCGCGGCGACGAATCGGGCTTGTCGCCCGATCGCGTTGGAGGCGGGGCCGGATGGGGCGCTTTATCTGTTGGATATGCAGCGTGATGTGATTGAGCATCCGGATTATATTCCCGCGAAAGTGAAAGCAAAATTGGATGTGAGGGCAGGGGAGGATCGTGGGCGGATTTATCGAGTGCATCCGGGTGATGGATGGAGGCCGGATTCGATGCGTCTGGATCGTGGGAGTCCAGCGGGTTTGGTGGATGCCTTGGGGGATGCGAATGCGTGGCGACGCACGACGGCGCAACGGTTGTTGGTGGAGATGGGGGATGCGCGTTCCCTGCCGCTCCTGCACAAACGAGGGGCAAAGGGTCAATCGTCGTTAGCGAGGCTGCACGCGCTGTGGACTCTGGAGGGGTTAGGGGAGTTGACTGTGGCAGAGATCATCTCGGCATTAGGGGCGACTGAGGCGGGTCTCAGGGAGAACGCGATCAAACTCGCGGAACGCCACCTCAAATCATCGCCTGCTCTGGTGGACGCTTTGCTGCTTCTGCGCGAGGACGGTTCGGGTTTTGTTCGGTTGCAATTGGCGCTGACGTTAGGTGATCTCAATTCTCCAGTCGCCGAGGAGGCTCTGTTGGCGATGGCGAAGAAGGACGCAGGGGATGGGTGGATTCGTTGGGCCACATTGAGCGGGCTACAAGGCAGTGCGGTGATGCGGTTGAGGAATCTGTGCGCGGATCGAGGGTGGCTGGAAGGTAATGCGGGCGGGCAGGCAATGACGCTTGAACTCACGGCAACGGTTGTGGGAGCGAGGGGGAATCTCACGGGTAATGAAGCGGGGGAGTTGGAAAGGATTTTGCAGGAGACGCCGGTCGCTTTTTTAAGCCCGATTCTGAAGGGTCTCGAGGCGGGTCAAATGCAGGGAGGAAAGTCGATTGTTTTGCCGCGTGCTGCTGAGGTTTTGGGCCGAGTTTTGTCGACGGATAATGAGGAGGTTTTGATGGCGGCGTGGCCATTGCAACGGCGGTGGAATTTGCCGGAAAGCGCGAGGCAAAAAGCGGCGATGGCCAGTGCTCAGATTCTGGCGACACGGGATCAAGCCTCTGAGGTGGATCGGCTGAAGGCAATCGGGGTATTGAGTCTGGGCGATTTTGAGACGGTCAAGCCGATCCTTTGGAAGTTGCTTGAGGAACCCAATACCGCAGTGCAACTCGCAATCATGGGAGCCATCCGCCGACGGTCGCAGCCTGAGATCGGGCTTGGACTCGTGAGTCGCTGGCCGACACTGCAACCGGTCGTGCGCCCGTTGGTGTTGCAATTACTGCTGAGTCGATTGGCTTTCCACGAACCGTTGGTAAGTGCGCTGGAGAGCGGCCAACTCCAGATGGGCGAGCTCAATTTGGATCTCGAACAACGACGCACCTTGCTGCGCCAAAGCTCGGCGGGGATAAGAGCGCGAGCGGCGAAGTTCATGGGTGATGAGGAATACAGTAATCGCAAGCAAACGGTGGATGATTGGTTGACCAAGATTCCAGCGAATGGAAGTCCTGCGGAGGGTCGTGCGCTTTTTGAAAAGGTCTGCGCCTCATGTCATGTCGCGGGAGGAATCGGGCGGCACGTGGGGCCGGATCTGCAGAGTGTCTCGCACCGGAGTGTGGAGGATTTGCTCTACAATATTTTGGATCCGAACATGGCGATCAATCCGGCGTTTGTCACCTATCGGGCGGACTTGCACTCGGGGGATTCTGAGTTGGGTCTGCTCCAAAATCAGAGCAGCACCAGCGTGACATTGTTGCAAGCTCTCGAAATCAAGATCACCGTCCCTCGATCGCAGATCAAACGGCTTCAATCGACTGGAAAATCTCTGATGCCTGAAGGGCTCGAAGCGGGGATGTCGCCGCAGGACCTACGGAACTT
>WBXJ01000230.1 GCA_008933045.1 Verrucomicrobiota bacterium | reverse complement strand
TTGAATAAAGTTCGCATGGTGACTCGCGTCGCCACGGAACTGCTTGAACACTTTTCCAGCCGTATCAAAGGCAGTAGCACTCTGATAACTAGGGATCACCATGGAACCGTTCTCACACTGGATAACAACTCCGATGGAAGCCTCACGTAAATTGTCCATCGCGTCCCCATTTGATTTTGCTGGCAACCCGCGAACTTCAAAAATCAACGGAGCCGTTGGGTAGTTGTGGTAAATGATTTGCGTATTGGGGGTGGTTCCGTCGTCCAGATAGCCAAATCGACCTCCGAAGCTAAACACTTGGGGTGAAAGTTCGTTCACACCCAATGCCCAACGAGCGATATCCATCTGGTGAATCCCCTGATTTCCCAAGTCTCCCGATCCCGTAGGCCATACCCAATGCCAATCATAATGTAAACGGGTACGACTCAGCGGTTCCTTAGGTGCAGGACCACACCATAAATCATAATCAACGCTGCTCGGAGGGAGTTGTGGAGCGGTAATTTTACCAATAGAAGCTCGCCGTTTATAGCACAGGCCACGCACCCATTTGATTTTGCCTAAACCTCCATCATGCAGAAATTGAATCGCTTCCCGCACTCCTGGATTGGAGCGGCTCTGCGTCCCCGTCTGAACCATTCGTTTGTGCTTGCGAGCAGCTTCAACAATTCGCCGACCTTCGCTCACATTATGGCTGACCGGTTTTTCCACATAAACATCCTTGCCGGCTTGAATCGCCCAAATTGCGATCAAGGCATGGGAATGATTTGGGGTCGCAATTGAAATAGCATCGATATCCTTATTTTCAAGGAGCTTGCGCACGTCAGAATAAGTAGCGATTGCCTCGTTGCGATCCTTAAACTTGACGGCCTCCCGATCAAGAACTGCGGAATCCACATCGCAAAGTCCCACAACACGCACCCCCGGTATTTTACGAAACCCTTCGATATGGCTTTTCCCTTGGCCGTTAAAACCGACGACCGCGAGGCGGATGTCTGAATTAGCACCTGTAGGTTGCGCCCACAGAGACGGAGAAATGGAAAGTGCGGTAACAGCGACCGCACCCGAACTTAGAAACCGACGGCGATTGATAGGGCTCATAAGCAAAACAAAGCAAGTGTTCTTGGGGACACCGCCGATAGTTACATCCCAGCAACTATCGGCAAGGAAAAAGAACGTCAGAGCGACTTTTTAAGCTACGTCGGTGCGTCAATCTTCGCACAGCTTAACCGTGTAATGTTTTGACAAACGTTTCCATGCGGTCCAAACCTTTTTCGATATTTGCCAAACTGGTCGCGTAGGAAATGCGCAAATACCCTTCGGCACCGAATGCGATTCCTGGCACTGCGGCGACATGCTGGGTGGCGAGTAATTGCGAGCAAAAATCCGCTGATTTTAAACCGAGTTTCGCGATGTTCGGAAAAAGGTAAAAAGCCCCTTTTGAATTGACGCAGGAAACTCCCGGCATCGCGTTGAGGCGCTGATGGGCATAAGTGCGTCGTTTTGCGTATTCCGCCAACCAGAGGGGGAGATGAGCTTGAGAACCCGTTAACGCAGCCACCCCTCCCTTTTGAGCAAACGAGGTCGGATTGCTGGTGCTATGGCTCTGAATCGCATCAATCGCCTTGGCAATCGGTTCAGGTGCCGCTAAAAAACCTAGCCTCCACCCGGTCATGCTCCAAGCTTTCGCGAAACCGTGGACGATGATCGTGTGATCCTGATGAGCTTGGCTAAAACTAGCCACGGATTTGTGAACCGCTCCATCATACAGAAGGTGTTCATAAATCTCGTCGCTCATGATGAGCACGCCATGTTCCACGCAAATGTCGCCCAGAGCTCTGACCTCGTCGGGAGTGTAAACACTGCCGGTAGGGTTGCTCGGCGTTGTCAACACCAGCAGTCTGGTGCGTGGGGTAAGTGCCGCCCTCAATTGGGCAGGTGTCATCTTAAACTCAGTGGCATCCGTGGTCTCCACAATGACAGGCGTGGCACTCGCTAGCCTTACCATCTCAGGATAGCTCAACCAATACGGCGAAGGTATGATGACCTCATCTCCCTCCTCGCACGTCGCAAGAATCACATTGTAGCACGAATGTTTACCTCCGCAGGAAACGATGACCTGACTGGGTTTGTAAGTTAGGCCGTTCTCTCGTTGAAATTTCTCAGCGATCGCCGAGCGCAGTTCTGGAATTCCGCTGCTCGGAGTGTACTTTGTGAATCCGTCGGCCAACGCTTTGGAAGCTCCATCCTTAATATGTTGAGGCGTATCAAAATCAGGTTCACCTGCTCCAAAACCAACCACGTCAAGCCCCTCGGCCTTCATCGCTTTGGCCTTGGAATCAATGACCAACGTGAGCGACGGCGACAGTGAAGCGGCGCGATGTGAAATCTTATAGTTCATCGGGGGTCGAATCCTAGCAGGGGGCAGCCGACGGGCAAGCGGATTTGCAGGAGTAAAGCACCGAAAAATCCCTCCACGTCAGCTAAATTGAGTAACCATTTCTTTATCGCGGCGATCTGCGTTCAAAATGAAACGGCTCAGTTCAGAGAATGGCACTTGCCGCAAACGGGAGGTTATCCTTAAAACCTGTCCATGTCCGCAACCGCTCTACAACAAGCGACTCCTCAAAAGCAGGGGTTTGATCTTAGTGCCTATTTGCAACGCAGTTCACAAATCGTCGAACGCACTTTAGATCAACTGCTTCCCAGCCTAAAAACGAAACCGAAACGCATTCATGAAGCGATGCGTTATTCCTTGTTCGCTGGCGGCAAAAGAATTCGTCCTGCTCTCTGTTTAGCAGCCGCTGAAGCCTGCGGTGGAAATTGGAAATCCGCCTTACCAGCTGCCTGTGCTGTCGAGTGCATTCATACTTATTCGCTGATCCACGACGACCTTCCAGCCATGGACAACGACGATTTTCGACGTGGGAAGCCAACGAACCACAAAGTTTTTGGGGAAGGAATCGCGGTGCTCGCGGGGGACGCGCTCCTCACCCAGTCCTTTGAGTTGATCGCCCAAACCAAACCCACCTCGCGCTACAAAGTAAGTCAACAAGTCTTGGAATTAGCCAAGGCATCAGGTTCTTTACAACTTATTGCTGGTCAAGTTGTCGATCTTCAGAGCGAAGGAAAACCGATTTCTATCAAGGAACTTCGCTACATTCACGAACGCAAAACTTCAGCTTTGTTGTGTTGCTCGGCACGACTCGGGGGCATGAGTGCCAATTGCACCCCCTCACAACTCAAGGCTTTGACAGATTTCGGTTATCATGTCGGCCTAGCATTTCAAGTCATCGACGATATTTTGGATATCACCCAGACGAGCGACCAACTGGGTAAAACCGCCGGAAAAGATCAGGCCGCGCAGAAGGCCACTTATCCCTCGATTCTAGGTTTAACCAAATCCCGCCGAATTGCGAAGCAACTGACCGCGAAAGCTTTTCTCGCGCTGAAACCGTTTCGTAATAAGGCCATTGCGTTAGAATCATTGGCAGACTTTCTCCTCAATCGTGAATGCTGAGGTTACCACATCTCCTTCAGGTTTTTTTGATACGACTTCATGAGTGCGCTGAGATGAAAATGTTGCAGTGAGTTTAGATTTTGGCTTGATTGTGTTGTCTAAGACTCCAACGCAATTACGATAGGTGTCGTGATCGCTGTTAAAAAATTATTACACACCCGATACCGAGTGAACGACCTCGAAAGCACCATAGCCTTTTACAAGGATGTGCTCGGTCTTGTTGAAACGCGACGACACAAATCCTCGCGGGGGTCGGAATTAGTTTTTCTTAAAGCCCAAGAGAGCGATGAACTAATCGAGATTTGCCATTTTCCGGCGAGCGGATCGGTGCAGGTGCAACCCGACCTCACCCACCTAGCATTTGAGGTTGAGAGTCTTGACACCTTCGCTCGTCATCTCGCCGCGCTTGGTTTAGCATTCTCGGATGGGCCACACATGAGAGAGGACGGCGGAGGCATTGCCTTTGTGGATGCTCCTGAAGGTTATGAGATTGAACTCATCCAACGAAGTCACCGTGCCGGTTGTAGCTAAAGATTTACCCCCATTACCAACCATGATCTTGCGTGTTAAGGATGTGACTTATCATTTTCCAAGGCCGACGTTGGTCATGGGGATTTTAAATGTTACTCCCGACTCGTTCTCCGACGGTTCAAAATACTGGGAACCCAAAGCTGCGGTAGTTCGAGGAATGCACCTGCTAGCATCAGGTGCAGATTGGATCGATGTAGGAGGAGAATCGACGCGACCCGGTGCGCCACAAGTCTCGTGCGCTGAAGAGATCAGGCGTGT
>WBXJ01000229.1 GCA_008933045.1 Verrucomicrobiota bacterium | reverse complement strand
GCCACGTTTGGTTTGGCAACGGTTTGCTCGAATGGATAAAGGTTTACCACGACCAGATCAATCGGCGGAATATCGTGCGCTTTGACTGCGGCCTCGTGCACCTCGTTACCGCGAATAAAAAGCAAACCTCCGTGGACGCGAGGGTGGAGCGTTTTGACGCGGCCATCTAACATTTCTGGAAAACCGGTATGCTCGCTCAGATCCTTCACGACCAACCCCGCCTCGCGCAAGGTCTTGGCTGTGCCACCGGTGGAGAGCAGTTCCACCCCGGCTGCAATGAGAGTTTGGGCAAACGAAACTAATCCAGTTTTATCTGAAACCGACAATAGGGCGCGTTGAATTCTTGGCATAAAAACGACCCACAGGTTGTGCAACCCGAGGCTAACCCGTCAATCTCGAAGAAACCCTGTGGCTTAATCAATAGGGACGAATTTGATGCAGACGGGGCGGCTGACCTCTAGCTTCTGACCTGTGGGGGTGAGTTTGCCGGTGTCTGGGTTGAT
Source organism: Verrucomicrobiota bacterium (assembly GCA_008933045.1). Lineage (GTDB taxonomy): Bacteria > Verrucomicrobiota > Verrucomicrobiia > Limisphaerales > SXQI01 > SXQI01. The sequence goes on along the minus strand of WBXJ01000229.1, from coordinate 3,873 downwards.
CTTGAAGGCGACGATATTGCTGGAGTCTTGATTGGCAGCGAGGAGAAATTGGCCTTGGGGATCGATGCTGAAGTTACGAGGGGTTTTTCCTTGAGTAGACTGGTGTTCGACAAGAGTCAGTTGGCCCGAAAAGGGATCTACCGAGAAGACAGCAATCGAATGGTGGCCACGGTTGGAGCCGTAGAGATACTGGCCTGAGGGGTGAGCTTGGACTTCAGCAGTCGAGTTGCCGCCCGTAAAGTCGGCGGGCAAAGTGCTCAAGGTTTGAAATTCGGTAAGGCTGCCGTTATTCCGGTCATAAGAAAACCCTGTCAAGGTGGAGTCGAGTTCGTTGATGACGTAGGCGAAATTCCCGCCAGGGTTGAAGGTTAAATGGCGTGGACCGGCACCTTCCTTGAGTGGGGCAGAGGGGGGATCATTGGGAACAAGGGTGCCTTTGGTGGCATCAAATTTGTAAATCAGGATTTTGTCGATTCCAAGATCGGCTGCGTAGGCGAAGCGATTGTTGCGCGAAAGATTGATCGAATGGGCGTGAGGTTCTTTTTGGCGATCGGGGTTGGTGCTGGAGCCTTGATGTTGGATGAAAGCGGTCGAGGGAAGAAGCTTAAGCGATGCGTCGAGGGGAAGGACGGTAACACTTCCGCCGCCATAGTTAGCGCAGAGGACATGTTTTCCCTTGGCATCCAGCACGAGATGACAGGTTCCGTCGCCGCCAGCAGATTCTTGGTTGATGAGGGTCAGTAGGCCCGTTTTGGGATTGATGGTGTAACCCGAGACGGCACCGGTCCTTTTGCCTTTGAAATCACCAATCTCATTGGCTGCAAAGAGTGCGGTCTGATTGGGGTGGACGGCGAGGAAGGTCGGGTTCTTAGTGGTGGCGGCGAGGACAGGGGTGGAGAGCGTGCCGGTTTTCACATCGAGCTTGGAGACGTAGATGCCTTGACTCCCTTGATCGGTGTAGGTGCCCACATAGACCCAGTAAGCGGTGGCGGGCGTGGGGGCGGCGAATCCTTGGAAAGCAGCGATGCCCAAGATGACAGAAGTAAGAAGCAACGGTTGGGAGGATAAATTCATCCCCCTATGGAACCCAAGGTGGACAGGAACATCAAGCGCGATTTGGTTGTGGAACCAAAATCAAACCATTTTTGGTAAAAAGATAACTCGTGTTTGCTCAAGTGCTGGGGGCGTGGTAACTGTATTTCCGTGATGAAGCCTTTGGGTATTATCCTTGCGCTGATCGTTTACGCGCTACCGTTGACGCGTGCGGCCTATGATTTGAGTCGTGTGGATGTGACTAAGATTCCTCCGGCGGCTAAAACCAAGGTCGATTTTGCGCGGGATATCTATCCAATTTTTAAGGAGAAATGCATCAGTTGTCACGGGCCAGAAAAGCAAAAGGGCAGTTACCGAATCGATACGAAGGATGGAGCGTTCAAAGCCGGTGATAATGGGTTCAATATTATCCCGGATCATAGCGAGCGTGCGCCGATTGTGTTGATGATCGCTGGGCAGATCGATGAGATGCTGATGCCACCGCCCAAGGCGGAACCATTGACACCGGAGGAGATTGGTCTTGTTCGGGCCTGGGTGGACCAAGGAGCGGTGTGGCCGGATGGGCCCATTCCAGAGTTTATCAAGAAGGTTGATTTCGTGCGGGATGTGCAACCCGTTTTGCAGAAGTCCTGCCTAGAGTGTCATGGTGCGGAGAAACAGGCTGGAGGATTTCGATTGGATCAGAAGGCCGCCGCACTCAAGGGCGGTCAGACTTATGGTGTGGTGATCAAGCCTGGGGATGCAGCGAAGAGTTCCTTTCTGCTGATTGTAGCGGGTAAGGATGAGGATATTGCGCAACCCGAGAAGCATCAACTTGGGGCTAAACAGGTGGAATTACTGCGGCGTTGGATTGAGCAAGGTGCGGATTGGCCGTAAACAAATTGGGGAACAGTACGGAAGGCAAAGGACAGGATTAAAGATTTATGAGACGTGGAGATTGGATGAAATGGATGGTGATGTTGCTGGGGTTGATTCCTGCAACGGTGCTGGGTGTGGCTGTGGAAAAGCTTCCGCGTTTTAGTGGGATTGATCTGCAAGGAAAATACTTTGAGTCAAGCCGAGTGGAGACGCCGGTGACGGTTCTTTTTTTCACCGGGACGGGTTGTCCTGTGGTGAGGCAGAGCATCCCGAAACTGAAGGAAATATACGGTAAATATAAAGGGGACCAAGTCACCTTCCTGCTCATCAATACATCCGCCGAGGACTCTCTTCAGACGATCGAGAAGGAAATGAGGGAGCTCAGGGTCTCGCCAGTCAGGGTGTTGGTGGATGATAAGCAGGCGTTGACCTTGGGGTTTGGTGTCGATCGGACGGCCGAAGTGATTGCGATTGATAACCGTGAGTCTCGACTAATTTATCGCGGAGCCATTGATGATCAGTTGACTGAGGGTGGGCAAAAACCAAAGGCAACGGAGCATTATTTGAAAACCGCGTTGGAGGAATTCTTTGCGGGAAAACCGGTGACCCTCGCTCGGACGCAGACGCATGGTTGTAGGATCACTTTTGAGGGCGGTAAAAAGGTGTCGTATGCGCGAGAGGTCGTCCCGATCTTGCAGCAGAAATGTCTCCACTGCCATAGCGAGGGCAACATCGGGCCGTTCCAAATGTCGAGTCACGCCAAGGTAAAAAATAAGGCGCGAATGATCGAGGAGACCATCATGAATCGGCAGATGCCACCGTGGCACGCCGATAACCAGCGCGGCCATTACAAGAACGACATGTCCCTAAGCATCGTGCAGACGCAAAATTTACTGACATGGATTCAGCAAGGCTCGACGAAGGACGAGGGCGAAGATCCCTTGGTAGCAGTTCATGCACGCGAGGCCGAGTTGAATAAGCAGGAATGGATTAGTGGAACTCCGGATATGGTGGTGAGTTTGCCGGAGCGTCAAACGATTCCCGCAACGGGTCTGCTTGACTATCGGCATTTCACGTTGAAATCGAAGTTCACGAATGATGTTTGGTTGAGTGGGATCACTGTCCGCCCGGGCAACCGATTGGTGGTGCATCATATCATCGTGCGGGCGAAATTTGAGGGGGTGGGTGATGATGGGTCGGGCAAAGGAAAGTTCATGGTGGGCTGGGCACCCGGCGCGAGGATCGCCAAGTATCCTGAGAACACGGGGCGGTTCTTAGGCAAGGATGCCGAGTTCGATGTGGAGATTCATTACACGACGTGTGGGACTGAGCAAACCGACCTGTCGCAAATTGGTTTTTACCTACGGCCGAGTCCTCCGGAACGTGAGATTATCGTGGCGGCTTCGTATGGACTTGATTTTGTGATCGCGCCTAACGATGAGGACAGCCGCACTTTCACGACGTTGCCCGTCAAGCAGGAGACGGTGATCCATACGCTGAGCCCGCATATGCACTTGCGCGGATCATGGATGAAATACGAAGCACTTTATCCTAACGGTAAACGAGAATTATTATTGAGTGTGCCGAGATTCGATTTTAACTGGCAGACCGATTACCAGTTGGAGGAGCCGAAAACTCTTCCTGCAGGATCCTGGCTCTTGGTGACAGGTGGCTTTGATAACTCGAAGAAAAATGCCCATAACCCGGATCCGAACAAGCGAGTAACTTGGGGAGACCAATCCTTCGACGAAATGTTTATCGGCTTCTTGGAAGTGGTGGTGAACAAGACACCGAAACAACCTCGCACAGCGGCCGTGACTCAGCCTTGACCTAGGCTTTAAGTCTCCACGCTGTAGGTTTGCACACGCCCCCACGCGGGCCAGACTCCGTCTTTACGGGGCGATTGGCCATTGGCACCGCAAAGGATCAGGGTGCGACCATCGGTTGTGAAGCGTGCTTGAG
>WBXJ01000228.1 GCA_008933045.1 Verrucomicrobiota bacterium | reverse complement strand
GCTATCGGCTGTGCTTTCTACGTTTCTCACCGTTTGTTGATGGGTTATTAAGCAACGACTTGTTCGTTCCACTGAAGCTAGTGGGTTTGGCTGAACAATTGTCGGATAATGTCTTCAATCGGCACTTCTTGAATGTCGAGATCTAGCACGGGCAACGTGTCCAAAATTGTTTTACAGACGGGGATAACACGATCACGGCGCACCTTCAGTTTAATGCAGCCAGGCACTTGCTCCACGATCTCTCCAAGTGCGGTGAGTTGTTCCGAACCAACCCCCGCATCCGCAGGAGTTTGAATGGTGATGAGCTTGGTGTCGGCGAAACGATCGATCACTTGCTCGAGTTTGCCGTCGAAGAAAATCTTACCTTTATCGATGATAATGACTCGTTGGCAGAGCTCCTGGATGTCGGCCATGTAGTGGCTCGTCAGGATAATCGTCGTTTTTTGGGTCTGGTTATGGTGACGTAAAAATTCGCGCACTGTTTTTTGAGAAACCACATCAAGACCGATCGTTGGTTCATCCAGAAACAGGATTTTTGGCTCGTGCAAAAGCGAAGCGATCAGCTCCATCTTCATCCGCTCCCCAAGCGAAAGCTCTCGAACCATCACATTCAACTTTTCACGCACTCGCAGCAGTTCGGTGAGTTCATCGAGTTTTTTGTGAAATCGCTCCTGAGGGATGCCATAGATTCGGGCGTTGAGTTCCAACGACTCCCGAGCGGGCAAATCCCACCACAACTGATTTTTTTGCCCAAGCAATAGTGAGAACTGGCGGCGGTAATCGTCCTTGCGATGCCAAGGGACATACCCGAGAACCTGAGCTGTCCCATGGGTTGGATAAAGTAAACCCGCCAACATTTTTAATGTGGTCGTTTTACCTGCTCCGTTGGGGCCGAGGAACCCGACAAATTCGCCCTCTTGAATCGAGAAGGTAATGTTTTGTGCCGCATCTGCCTCCTGATAGTCGCGTTTAGCAAGGCCACGAAGGGCACCGCGGAATCCCGGCTGCTTCTTGTAAGTGCGATAGGTCTTGGTCAGACCTTGCACTTCGATGATCGGCTGTTTGCTCATGGCATCGGCAGGGAGACGGGCCTACGTCTGGCACGGAGCGAAAGGCTCCTTGCTCTTGGCGTGGTTCAACTACCGCTGAAGTTGACGCTCTAGGAAATTGACCGTTTGCCGAACGCTCGGGTCTACTTCCATGCGGCCTTTGATCAATCGGCAGGCATGCATCACTGTGCCATGATCGCGTCCGCCAAAGGCTTCTCCAATCGTGGTGAGCGAGTTGTCTGTCAACTGTCGTGAAAGAAACATGGCCACCTGACGCGGAAACGCGATGTTTTCTGGTCGGCGCTTACTGGTCATATCGGCCAACCGAATATCGTAATGCTCAGCGACCTTCTTTTGGATGGTGTCCATACTGAGCACCATCCGACCTTCCTCGCTCAGGATGTCACGCAGCAGACTCTCTGCCGTCTCGATGCTCAGGTGTTTTCCAGTGAGCGCGGCATAGGAAGCGACACGAACCAAGGCCCCTTCCAATCGTCGGATGTTGGCTCGAATCCGGGTGGCGATAAAATTGATGATCTCATCGGAAAGCTTGATCTCCATGGACAGTGCTTTCTTTCTGAGAATCGCGATGCGGGTCTCCACCTCTGGGGGCTGTAGATCCGTCACTAGACCCCATTCAAACCGCGAGATCAATCGTTGTTCGAGATTCTGCAGTTCACTCGCCGGCCGGTCACATGTCAGGACGATCTGGCGATGAGCTTCGTGTAGCGCATTGAATGTGTGAAAAAACTCTTCTTGGATTCGCTCTTTACCCGCCAAAAACTGGACGTCATCGATTAAAAGCAGATCTGATTGACGATATTTTTTACGAAACTTCGCCAAACTGTTGTTCTGGATGCCATCAATATATTCGTTGGTAAACTTTTCCGAAGAAACATACGTCACCTTGAAGTTTTTTTTGTGCGCGAGCACATGTTGCCCGATGGCGTGTAGGAGATGGGTTTTTCCCAACCCAACACCTCCGTAAAGAAAAAGCGGGTTGTAGGATTTCCCCGGTGCTTGCGCCACCGCACTCGCGGCTGCGTGAGCAAAATTATTATTGTTCCCAACCACGTAAGTTTCAAACGTGTTATTGGGATTGAAGGGAGTTTCTCGCAGTGGAGTGCGGGAGGTGAGTTCCTCGACAATACTCGGGTGCACCGAAGCCTTTTGCGCAACAATTGTAGACGCAGAAGAATTGACCGTCCCAACACCACGTGTCGCTACCTGAAAAGTTACTTTAATTGACTGTGCAGCGGTATGAGAAAGCGTGTCTTGGAGCAGGCTTAAATAATTCTCAGTCAACCAGACTTCACAGAAATCATTCAACACTTCAAGTGTTATAACATCGTCCCGCAAAGAGACTGCGCGAATGGGAGAAAACCATAAGTTATAAATGTCAGCGTTCAACAGGGTTTGCAGCATTTTTTGCGCACCCCGCCAAATCGAATCCGCAGAAACTTCTGTGGTTGATACCGTTGTTAGCACTGGATTATTCACTAGATTAAGTCGCTGAACCGTAACACGGCAATGTCAAAAACTCCACCCATGTGAATTTCTGGGTTGAACATCAATAAAAAGACTCAAGGATTGAAATCCAATCGGAGCAGAAACTGTGTGTAAGTCGTTGATGTTCAAGTGTTTTTGTCTAGATGTTTGGCGGTTTATGTCCAGCCTGATGGTTTTGACTGTTCCGTCAATCCTCAGATATTCATAGCTAAGGTTTTAGGTCAATGCGACTTCACTGACGAGGGAAACATATTCGCTTTTGTTCACCAGTTATTCACAGGGCTTCGAAAGCCTTTAGAATCAACCACTTTCGACGTTTTTGCCCGATTTCCGTCCTCGGATTTGTGATGTGAAAAAGGAATGGATTTCGTAAAAAACCTCCGATTCTTTGATCCTCCCCAAAGTGGAATGTATGGGTGGTTGAAAAACTTTTTCGCTTCCTCAGTGTAGACTGAAAGCTGTCAATAAAAATACGATTTAAACCGCTGCGTCGCCTGTTTCCTCGGTTCGAATACGGATGGCGGTTTCGACCGAAGAAATGAACACTTTGCCGTCGCCAATTTTACCTGTTTTTGCCGCTTTAATAATCGCAGCCACTGCGCCCTCTACCTGATCATCGGCAAGCACAATTTCGATTTTGATTTTGGGTAAAAAATCCACCGTGTACTCGCTCCCGCGATAAATTTCGGTGTGACCCTTTTGGCGGCCAAATCCTTTGACCTCGGTGACAGTCATCCCTTCCACCCCGACCGCAGCCAAGGCTCCTTTTACCTCCTCCAAGCGGAAGGGTTTGATAACGGCCTCGATTTTCTTCATGTGAGTGTAGTTGTTTGTGGACTGAGGCCGAGTGCGTTTATTGGTTGGACACCCGCCGGTTCCTTGATCATACCTAGTGTTGACCGCTCTCGACTATGAAAATTCGTTATTCTTTTTGGCTGCTCATGATGATCCTCGGTTCATTGGTGGTAGATTCAGTTCGAGCGGAGGGTGTGCGAACGAAAGTCGTCATGGTAGCAGCGGAATATCTTTATCACTCTCGGGAAACGCTGCCCGTTTTCCGTGAAGCTCTTCAGATAAAATATCCCATGATTGATTGGGTGGTGTTGATGCGCCCCGAGGATCCAAAGCAGCAGACGATCCCTGGCCTAGAAGCAATCGCGCAAGCGGATCTCGTCGTTCTCATGATGCGTCGGATGACTTTGCCTCAAGCGGAGTTAAACCAATTTAAGGCTTATCTAGCGGGTGGTCATCCTTTGATCGGGCTACGGACGGCCAGCCATGCTTTCGAGAATTGGGCTGAATTCGACAGCAAGGTGTTGGGTGGGAATTATCAAAACCATTATGACAACCAATTCCGGCCCGTGCTTACTGTAGCGGGCTCTGCGGGTCATTCTATTTTGAAAGGGGTTAGCGGATGGACATCGAGCGGATCGCTTTACAAAAACATGCCGTTGCCCGCTGAAAGTCAGGTGCTGTTGAGGGGGACCATCGAGGGGCATCCTTCGGAGCCGGTCGCTTGGACGCATTCGTATGGAACTAACCGTATTTTTTATACCTCCCTCGGTCATCCTGACGATTTCAAGGAGCCGAATTTCACTACACTACTGGAGAATGCGATCTTCTGGGCATTGGGTGACAAAGCTCCGAAGCCCGCCTCTGTGTTGATCCCCGAGGGGATGCAACGAGTTGACGTCGCTGAATTCGATCGGCTCCGGCTCGCGACGAAAGCCGTAATCCTTGACGTGAGAACCCCCGAGGAATTTGCGGCTGGCCACATCCACGGTGCTCTCAATATCGATGTGAACGAGCCTGATTTCGAGGAGAAGGT
>WBXJ01000227.1 GCA_008933045.1 Verrucomicrobiota bacterium | reverse complement strand
AGGCTTCACAAACAGCCGTTCCCCTTGGGGAGAAAGCACTCGATCAGGAAAAGGCTTCAGAGAATTCCAAAAGTAAATCAAGCGAAGCCGCCTAATAAATGGCTTCCAACAGCGCAGTTTTTCTGACGAAATGGTGCCCACCAATATGCAAACTAAATCAATTCGACAACTCATAGCCGTTCTCACGATCGCATGGAGCGTCACCAGCGGATTCTGCGCTGATGCACCCATTTCTTCGATTCGGCATTCCTATCTAGTTCTCGGTGCCAAAACCGCAATCATCGGTGAGGACTCCAAAGTTCAGTGGGAATACACCGGCGGGTCTCGCGACGGATTTGTCTTACCCAACGGAAATGTGCTCATCGCTTGGGCTGATCATGTGGAAGAAGTCACACGCGAAAAACAAATTGTTTTCTCCTATAAAAAGAGCAAAGAAAACGGGGAGATCAGCACCGCTCAACGCCTTTATAATGGCAACACCCTGATCACCGAACTCGGCTCACGACCTCGGCTTCTCGAGGTCAATCCTCAGGGAACCATCACAATCGATGTGCCTCTGCAACCCGAGACCGAGAACGTCCACATGCAAACCCGCATGGCTCGTCAGCTCAAGAATGGTAATTATTTAGTTCCTCATCTTTTGGCCTTCGCTATCAAAGAATATTCACCGGAAGGGAAAATTGTCCGCACTATCCGAACCGATCTCGAAGAGCTCGGCGGTCGCAAAACTGAGAACTGGCCATTCACTGCCATCCGACTTGATAACGGAAACACTCTGGTTTCACTCACTCATGGCAACAAAGTGGTCGAAATGAACTTTCGTGGTGAGGTGATTTGGAAAACAGACAACGAACATGTCGGCGGCCTCTTCAAAGATCCTTGCGGCTCTCAACGGCTCGCCAACGGCAACACCGTCGTCGGAAGCCACGCTGCCAACCAAGGCGTTTCCATGGTGGAGTTAACTCCAGAACGTAGCATTGTTTGGACAAGCGACCACCCGCTGGCTGCAGGGGTGCATCACTTCCAAATTCTGACGACCAACGGTAAACCTGAGCCAGGCATGCCGATGAAATAAACCGACCGAGTCCGTTCCGCTCAGGTCTCAGTCCGCGACTGTGGTATCAAACACTGCTGTTTGAACCTGATCACCTACTTTGAATTGAACCCAAATTCGGTAATCCCCGGCAGTAGGAAACTCATAAGGTAACGAAATCGAGGAAACCCCGCTCTTGTGCTTAGCGTGGCCTCCGCTGTGATCCATTTTGGAATGATCCACCATGGGTGCCACCGCTCCATCAACCGTGCGAGTTTCTCGTTCCAATTTCTTATCAAAAAATGCCTGCGCTGCCATTGAATAATTGCCTGTAGGATGCAGATGGGAAAAAACTCCTCCATCTGAACGTAGAATTGCCGCATGACTCAGCATTCCCATGTAAGGACTCAAATCGACGGGCTGCCCTGAGGGATTACGCACCTCAAAATTTAAACCCGCATCCTGCCGAACTCGAATCGGCGCGGTGGCTTTCCATTCAACTTGCGACCCATCTAAGAGCCGGTACACCGCTGCTACACCCGAATTCTTTGGCACGGGAATTCCCGCATACACAGCCCATGAATCATCAGGATCCGGCTTCATCACCTCAGCCAGAGTTGCTTGGGTCGCTAGAGTTGGAACCTCCACGGAATTCGTTGCAGTTGAACTCAAAACTGAACCTTCCATCGTCAAGTCACATAAAACTTTGTAGCGCCCCGGAGGCAGTGCTGGCAAAGCCACATCAAAAATATTGCCTCCTTTTCTCACCGGATGCAGATGCGCGAAACCATCCTGAGTGCCTTCACGGATTAGGAACAAGTGCAGCAGTTTTCCATGATCTGGAATCAACGGAACGGAGTAGGCCGACCCAAAGGCGACCTCACCTAAAGTCAATCGAAGAATCCTCTGCGTTCCTTCAACCCGCACCGCAGCTTTCAAGTCTGGCCAAGCACCGCCACGCAACTGGGTTCGAAACTTCGCCTCATCCGCGTTCCACCACCGCCGGCCACCCAGCAATCCAAGAAGCAGAATCACCGTTGTAATTCCCGCCGCCAATCTCCCCTTGCGGCGCTCTATCTTTCCAATCACACCCCCGGGTGCCAAAACACTTTCCCGAGCCGCCGCAGCCACAATTGCGACACCCCCGAAAAAAAGAATCACTCCCAATCCAACTAAAATAATCCCGAGAAAACGTGGCATCGGCAACTGACTCAACGGCACCGAACTCACTGGAATCTGAACCTTCCCTGTTCCTAGAAGCCCGCTGAGTTTGATCTCGATCGTATAAGCACCCACACTCATCAACCACAATTCACCCGAGTAAAGATTTGTTTCTCCTTCTATGAGAACCCCAAGATCAGGTGGCGGTGCATTGGTAATCGATGTCCTGGCGAACAACGGCGAGAAGAACACTTTCTCTGGTTGTGTCCCCTGCACACGCACCGAAATTTCGGCACGGCCTGGCACAACCGTTGGCATTCGAATGGTGATTCGCACCGGATAAGGTCCCACTTCACCATCGTGGAATACGTCCGGACTTCCGACATGCGCTTGCCCGAGCCAAGGCAACACTGCAATCACCAACACCAGCATCAACTTTAGTCCGTTCAACGCCTTACCTTTCTCATCCAATCACCCCAAATCAATCCAATCCACGCGCTCAAACTCGCGACGCCCCAACACAGCAACAACCCTGAAAATCTCAGATATTCAGAATTTGGATTTAATTTGTTCAACCGCCAAAACTCCTGCCGATAAGGCCCAGGTCTCGATCCATAGGTCCAGTAACGGTTACCACCAAAAAACCAATTATCTGCGGATGGGGATAACAAAAACTCTGCGAAGTACCACTGGACCCCCAATAGAATTAACAAGAATAGCCCTCCTAAACCCAAAGCGAGTGCCAGAGTCTTCAACCAACCACCCCGACTCCGCACCTTCCCTAACACCCAATCAATGACAATGGCAGGAAAAATCAGCAGCAATGGAAAGGCCGGAGGCACCATATGGGTCACCGGATTATAGATCGGTGCAAGCATTGGCTGTGCGGGAAAAAGTGGCAAAATCCACATCATCAAACACTGGACCAGCATGTAGACCAACGCCACACGAGTTGCCGGCCATGAACACTTCCCCGCCCAACCCATCGCTACCAATCTCATTGGAAAAACTAAGGAACAGGCCAAGTAAAACAGGCTTCCGTGCTGGTGATTGGGCAGCGTTGTCTCTGTAATAAAAACTGCCGCCAAAACTAGGAAAACCCCGCCCACATAAACAAATAAACCAGAACCCGATTTATCCTGCCGTTGATTCTGTCTCGATAACACCAACAACAAGGCTCCGATACTAATCCCGAACATCCCGAGACCTAAAACCGCGTGGGGTGGACTCACAATCTTTACATCCAATCCGTAAGCGTTATGCCACCAATCATCGAAGGGTCCCGAAGTGATCATCGCGATCGCACCCCAAATCGCCACCCAAGCCCCCAACGGTGCGCGTGCCCCAAAAATGGAGACGGAAACTCCCTCCCTCTCCGGCCCTAACAAAAACGTATACTTAATCGCCAGCCAACCCCCCACAAACCCACCCATTGAGCCACCCAAATAAATCGCCATGTGCGCGGGAGTCCAAAACGTGTCCCGGCCAATCGTGGTATGCCATGAAATATCCCAAATCAATCCGATCGTGATACTCGTGATCGCCACCGCCAATAAATATCCCGGCCAAAGAAACGCGTCCAAGCCAGCCCAAGGCCGAACCTCTCGATCAATATTTGGCCTCACGGGCGTTACAACTTCCATAACTAAATTTTTTTGAACACTGCCACCGAAACAGTCTGGGATAAAAACCTCGGGAAGGTGTTAAAACATCAACAATCAAAAGTCAACTTAACCCAACATCCAAGGCCGGTTCACGGCGCACGCGATCGAGGGAAACTAATGGCTTCGCTCCTTTTGCTAAGGGTAAGGTGAAATGAAAGGCAGATCCTTGACCTACTTGGCTGTCCACCCAGACCTCGCCACCATGGGAGAGGACAATATGTTTCACAATTGAAAGACCTAGCCCAGTCCCTCCTTGATCCCGAGATCTGGCTTTATCCACCCTGTAGAATCGTTCGAACACCCGCTCCTTGGCCTCCGCAGGAATTCCGGGGCCATCATCGGCTACTGAAACATCTAAAAATTTCTCCTCAATGATTTGCGCAGAAACCGTTACTTTTCCCTCGGGTCGCCCGTATTTAATAGCGTTATCGACTAGGTTAAAAAGCACTTGCTGGAGCCGGTCGTCGTCGGCCCAACACTCCAGGTGTTTATCAACCACATTCACTAACGTCATTCTTCGATCCATTGCTTTAGATTGGAGGTCATCAAAAACCTGATCCACTGAGTGAAAAATCACCAACGCT
>WBXJ01000226.1 GCA_008933045.1 Verrucomicrobiota bacterium | reverse complement strand
TCACGGTCGGATCATTGGTTTTGCCATAAGGCATACCTTGCGACATCCAACGCACCAGCAACCGATAATCAGGGGTGTCCGGATCCAGTCGCTTGCCACCGCCATGAGGAAGCAATGCGGCTCCTTTCAACAGGAGCAAGCTGCGATCGGGTGCTGCCGGAAAAAGACGTCGCCCTCGCGCTTCCTTCACGAGATACTCGTAATCCTCAGCAGGCTCGAACCCCAGCAATGAAAGCCGAAAACCGTTCTGACCGTCGGACTTGCCGTGACACCCTCCTCCATTGCATCCGCCTTTGGTAAAGATGGGAACCACATCATTCGGAAAATTGACAGGTTGAGTTGTCTTGGATTCGTGAACATGAACCGTGATTTGTGCAGTCAATCCCGATTCTCCCGTAGCCGTCAGGGTTGATTGGCCATCAGCCAAACCGATCACAAGTCCATTCGTTAGAACCTGAACAATTCCCGGAGGCTCAGACTTGTAAGTAACAACTCTTGTGAAATCTTGTAATTGACCGCTAGCCGTGGTCCCCGTGACTAAAATCTGTTGCCTTGCATCCTGACCCCGCAGTTTCAGAACCCCCTGTTTTTCCCCCGTGACGGAAGCAAATTCGCCGCGAATTTCCAGAGCAGTTGGCTTGCCCACCGCCGCTTCCGTTCGGGTTCCAACCGTTAGCAACACCGCACTTACTAAACAACCGCCGACGAATCGAGTGAGATTAGAAAAATACATGTTAGATCAGTTCCCGAATAGGCTCATGGCCATCTACAAGGAATGTGGGTCTACCGCTCAAATCGGTGACAGTCGTTGTTGCTAAATCAAGACCCATATTATGGTACATCGTTGCGAACACTTCTCCGAAATGCACGGGGCGTTCTGTGGCTTCTCCCCCCAAACGGTCTGTTTTTCCGATCACTTGGCCTGTCTTCATGCCTCCGCATGCCAACAACGCGCACGAAACACGTGGCCAATGATCCCTTCCGCCGTCCTTGTTGATGATCGGCGTCCGACCAAACTCGCCCCAGACCACTACAGTCACATCCTTATCCAACCCACGCTGGTGTAGATCGGTGACCAAAGCGGTCACCCCTTGATCCAGCATGGGCAAATCTTCACGAGCGATCTTGAAATTGCTGCCATGGTAATCCCAGAAACCAAAAGCGACGGTAACAACACGCGCTCCCGCTTCCACCAGCCGTCGAGCACTCAATAATTGCTCCAAAATCCGAGGAGCTGCATCACCCCGTAAACTCGGATCGCCTTTACCATACATCTCGATAACCTTTTTGTCCTCTTTTGATGTATCCAAAGCCTCCAGAAGCTTGTTCGACGTGAGCATCCCGAACGCCTGCTGGTTGAAGGAATCCATGCCTTCCATCATCCCACTGGAATCGACATCACGCCGGAACTTGTCGAACCCACCCAACAACGCTCGTCGATCGTTCAGTCGCTCCAAGGTGACCCCATTCAAGACCATGTCGCTCCGGCTATCGCCCTCGGGATGGAACGAACGATGCCCCACCCCTAAAAACCCTGGAGTCGCGGCATTGTAAGGCTTGTGCTTCATGACGGGCTCCAAACCTACAAAGGGTGGAATCGCCGGATTAGTCGGGCCCTGCACTTTAGAAATGACTGAACCAAATGACGGCCAACCTCCAGGCGGTTGGTTATTCTTCAATCGCCCCGTCATACACTGGAAATCCGTATGATCATCGGTCGCTCCAATCATCGATCGAATGGGAACAAGTTTGTCCATCATCGCCGCCATACGGGGTAGATGTTCACAAATCTGAATGCCGGGGACGTTTGTTGAAATGGGGCGAAACTCACCACGAATTTCAGAAGGCGCATCGACCTTGATATCATACATGTCCTGGTGAGGAGGACCTCCAGGAAGATAAATCATGATGATCGCTTTATGCGAATTCTTGATCCCTGAGGCCGCCTCTGCTTTAAGCAATTGCGGCAAAGCGAGACCTCCGAGACCCAGTGCCCCGACCTTTAAAAAATTCCGACGGGAGATGCCGTCACAAAACCTGTGGTTGGCCCCATAAATGGTCAGCATAAGCGAAGCTTTAGATCAACTCTCTGATGGGTTGATAGCCGTCCGTGAGATAATGAGGACGCCCTGTGAGGTCAGTCAGATAGGGCTGGGTTAGATCCAATCCAAGATTATGATAAAGCGTTGCAAAGACCTCACCAAATTGAAGCGGTCGGTCAATAGCTTCGCCGCCCAGTCGATCCGTCGAACCAATCACCTGACCCAGCTTCATCCCGCCACCCGCCACCAGCGCGCAAGAAACACGCGGCCAATGATCACGTCCGCCATCCTTATTAATCGCAGGAGTTCTGCCAAATTCGCCCCATACAACCACAGACACATCTTTCTCCAATCCGCGCTGATGCAGATCCTCAATCAACGCCGTCACACCTTGATCCAACAAAGGAAGATCCTGACGAAGTGCTCCAAAATTATCCCCGTGGTGATCCCAACGACTGAAAGCGAGGGTTACACAACGAGAACCCGCTTCGACGAGGCGGCGTGCCACAAGAAAATGCTCCATCAGTTTGGGGCCGCCATCATCGCGATTTTTGGCATCGCCTTTACCATACGCATCGCGGACTTTCTTATCCTCTTTCTCGATATCCAATGCCTCAAGTAACCGACTCGAGGTCAGCATGCTAAACGCCTGCTCGTTGAAAGAGTCCATGCCGCCCATGATCCCACTGGCATCGACATCACGGCGAAAATTATCAAACCCTTGCAACAGTGCCTTTCGGTCCGCGAGCCGATCCAACGTGACCCCATTCAACACCATGTCAGCACGCCCTGCCCCATCAGGTTTAAACGGAGCGTGTCCGACGCCTAAAAATCCCGCCGTACCCGCATCGGCCCAAGGCATATGCCCCATTTTCGGTGAAAGCCCGACAAAGGGAGGAATCGCACGATTCACCTGACCTTGCACTTTCGAAAGCACCGAGCCTATGGACGGCCAACCGCCAGCAGGTTGGTTTTGGTGGGGACGCCCTGTGAGACATTGAAACGCGTAATGATCACCCGTCGCTCCGACAATCGAGCGAATGATGGCCATTTTATCCATCATTTTCGCCATGAGCGGCAGGTGCTCACAAATTTGAATCCCCGCAACATTGGTCGAAATCGGTTTAAACTCCCCACGAATTTCGGAGGGAGCGTCCGGTT
Source organism: Verrucomicrobiota bacterium (assembly GCA_008933045.1). Taxonomy (GTDB): domain Bacteria; phylum Verrucomicrobiota; class Verrucomicrobiia; order Limisphaerales; family SXQI01; genus SXQI01. The sequence continues at coordinate 1,290 of WBXJ01000226.1, read as the reverse complement.
TCAGGTCGAACATATCCTGATGCGATGGTCCCCCCGGCAGGAAGATCATGATCACGGCTTTGTGCCCAAGCTTGCTGCCAGCATTCGCTTCGGCACGGTAGAGCTGGGGAAGCGACAGACCCGCCATCCCGAGTGTCCCAATTTTAAGAAAATTACGACGAGAAACACCGTCGCAAAACTGAGATTTTTGACCAAGGATTGTTAACATCAGATTTTTTTCAATTAAAGCTCCATTCCCGTTCCAAGGCTATCTTTTTTTCGACGAAAACGCCGTTCCAATATTCACAATTTTCCGTCCAAGGTGTACGGCTTAGGGCTTCGGTAAAATGAGGACTTCAAAAAATGTCAACGCGGGGATTCCGTTCTCTCCAATAAGGAGGGTGTCTTGATTCCAAGCTTTGCTGTCGAGGTAGGTTAATGTCCGAGCAGCGTGGGGTTGAATCAGGTTCAATGTCACCATTTTTCCAGACACAAGTCCGGAGGCGATTTTTCCAGATTCTCCATCGAGATAAAATTGGTTGGTTAACGCAGGGTTCCACTGAACAGGCTGATCAAATTCCATTATAACTTGAACATGCTTGCTACCTTTATAGTAGGCACGCTTGAGGTTGGGAGGTGTGATCGCGTTTGTCGGCCTTAATCCATAATTATCGCGTTCGACTAGGGGGCAGATGAGGCGTGCAAATTCAGCATAACCAGCCGCTGGAAAATGGCAACCGCCTGGAGGCTGAATGCCTAATGTGGACATCAAGCTCATTTTTGAGAAAGCAGTGGGGAGTGTCCGCTGCACTTCTCGCAAACGGTTGTCTGATCCACCAATTCCCATGGCGCACGATTTCGGCCAGATTTGGAAAACGTAATAGTGTTGGAGGTTCGGATAATCCTGCTTCCACGCTGCCGCCAAATCGATGAAAGCTTGCCGATAGTTCTCCCACCCAAAGCCCCCGTTAGGGCCATCAGCACCTTGGTCGTTTTCGCCCTGATGCCAAAGAATCCCACGGATACCATGGGTGAGTGCTGCCTGCTGCACTCGTCGGAGCAACCTGCCATAGATCGAGGTTTCATCAGTGGGATTGCTGGCGTTTTTTTGGTGCTGATCGATCCTGGTTCCGCCAACGGCACCATTGATGATACAAATCGGCACATGATGACGCTCGATCAAGCGGCGGGCCAGTTCCATGCCCCAGTAACCGATCTGGAGAGCTTCCGAATCCTGACCGCGGTGAACGGCCTCTCCCCAAAGGGTAATCCGATCAGAACTGCCCGACATACTGCCAAAAGTGCGAATCC
>WBXJ01000225.1 GCA_008933045.1 Verrucomicrobiota bacterium | reverse complement strand
GAGCCCTTTGCCATCGGGCAAGTTTGGAGTGCGCCCTTTATCCGCTCATTTTTAATGTCTCCATCGGAATTTAATTCCACCCAAAAGGGGACATTCTCATGGAGCTAAGACATTGTAAAAATGATCGGTTGACATACGGCGAGAAACGTACGAATGTTTCAAACGTACGTATGAATGAAGTAAAAGACACCCGGTCGCGAATCCTCGATGTGGCCGAGGAATTGTTCAGCGAGCAGGGATTTGACAGGGTCTCCATTCGGGATATTACCAAGATTGCGGAGGTTAATCTCGCGGCCATCAACTACCATTTTGGAAGTAAGGAGGATTTGATCGCCGCTGTCTTTGAGCGTCATATCGTGCCATTGAATCAAGCGAGGATGTCGGCTTTGGAAGTGCTGCAAAAATCATCCAAGAAACATCTTAAGTTGGAAGACATCTTGGAGGCTTTCATTCGTCCGACGATCGAGTGCTCCTTTGGCACGCCCAAGGGCGGCAAGGCCTTCTCCCAGTTGTTGGGTCGCTGCCTTTCCGAGACGAACCCAGAAATCGAAGCCATGTTGAGGCGTCAGTGCGTGCCATTGATGGATAAAATGGACGCGGCGTTGATGCAGGCGCTGCCGAAGCTTTCACGGGCGGACATTTTCTGGAGGATGAAATTTACATACGGTGCTTTGCATCACTGGCTGCTCACCAAGGATAAATTCCGGCCTGACTGGATGGTAGCGGTCGATGCCGAAGCTCAAATTCAAAAACTCATTTCTTTTGCGGCAGCGGGATTCCGTGCCGTCTGACCCTTCTGTTTTTTAAGATGAAATCTATTGTTCTCAAGACACTGTCTGGTGTCTGCGTCTCGTTGGCGGCAGTTTTCCTAAGTGCTTGCGACAAGCCAAACACCCCACTCTCCGCCCGCTCGCCTGCGGAAGTATCTGTTGTGACGGTCGGGACCGAGCGGATTAGCTTTACCTCAGAGCTGCCGGGGCGGATCAATCCGACGCGGGAGGCGCAAGTTCGTGCGCGGGCCACGGGGGTGCTCTTGAAGCGGCTTTTTGAGGAGGGTGCGGACGTCAAAGAAGGCCAGGTGTTGTTCGAGATCGACCCGCTGCCGTTGCAAGCCGCGTTGGCCAGCGCGAAGGCGGCCATTGCTAAATCGGAGGCCTCGCTGAAGGAATCTCAATTACGTCTGGATCGCTACAAGGAATTGCTCAAAATCAATGCCATCAGCAAGCAGACCTATGACCAGGCGGAGGCAACTCTTGGTCAGAATCTGGCGGAGCAACTGGCCAACAAGGCGGCCGTGCAGACCTCTGAGTTGAACTTGGGTTACACGCAGGTAACGGCACCAATTTCTGGAAGAATCAGCAAGGCGCTGGTGACGGAAGGAGCACTGGTCAGCGCCACGGAAGCCACGCAGCTTGCCGTGATCCGGCAACTTGATCCGGTTTATTTTGATTTCACGGAGTCGAGTGCCGATGTTTTGCGCCAGAAGCGCGCTTTGGAAAATGGTTCCTTGCAACGCGTGGCACCGGGCGAGGCTGGCGTTATCTTGATTTTAGAGGATGGTATGACCTACGGACACACCGGCAAGTTGTTGTTCTCCGATATTGCGGTGGATCCAACCACGGGAATGATTGGTCTGCGCGCCGTGATTCCCAATCCCGAGAAGCTGCTAATGGTCGGCATGTTTGCCCGCGCCCGGATTATAGAGGGTGTCAGCGCGAACGCCGTGACCATCCCACAACGAACAATCGCCCGCGGGATGGCTGGTTCAGCGACCGTGCTGGTCGTGAATGCTGATAACAAGGTGGAGATCCGCAGAATCGAGATTGATCGCACGGTGGGAAGCACGGTCGTAGTTTCAAAGGGTCTTAAGCCGGGTGAGCAGATCGTTGTGGAGGGCTCGCAAAAAGTCTCACCGGGATCAGTTGTGAAACCGGTGCCATTCGTACCGGCTGCGTCCGCTCCCGAAGTGAAGGCTCAATCCAAGTAAGGAGGCATCATGGCACGCTTTTTTATCGACCGTCCTGTTTTTGCCTGGGTGGTCTCCATATTGATCATGGTGCTGGGCGGGTTGGCCATCACCCAGTTGCCGATCGCCCAATATCCCAGTGTCGCGCCACCCTCCATTTCCGTGACCGCAAATTACGCTGGAGCCTCGGCAGAGACTTTGCAGGAAACGGTCACATCCATCATCGAGCAGCAGTTGAACGGCATCGACAACTTGCTCTACATGTCATCGAGCAGCGACGCCTCCGGTTTGGCTACAGTGACTTTGTATTTCCTGCCGGGAACGAATCCGGATACGGCGCAGGTGCAGGTGCAGAACAAGGTGCAACTGGCGACGTCGAGCCTGCCGCAAACGGTGCAGCAACAGGGCGTGGTCGTGGCTAAAGCGACCCGCAACTTCATGATGTTCTTAAACCTATCAACGCTTGACGACAGCTTGGACGAGGTGGCGCTGGGCAACTACATTGCCTCCAGTGTGCTCGACCCCATCCGGCGCGTCTCTGGCGTGGGCGAGGCCAACATGTTTGGTTCCCAATATGCCATGCGCATCTGGCTGAACCCGGATAAATTGAATAGCTTTAGCCTGACTCCGGCCGACGTTACCGCGGCGATTGAGAATCAGAACAAACATGTCCCGGTCGGACAGGTGGGAGCGAATCCCGCCGTTGATGGACAGCAGTTGAACGTGATCATGCAAGGCCGTTCCACGCTTCGCACCGTGCCGGAATTTGAGAACATCCTGCTGCGCACAAATCCTGATGGTTCCCGCGTCCTGCTCAAAGACGCAGCCCGGGTCGCGCTTGGGGCGGAAAACTATGGAACGAAAGCACGTGTGAACGGACATCCTTCCGCCGCCGTGGCCATCAAATTATCCCCTTCGGCAAATGCTTTGAAAACGGCCGAGGCCATTCGCAAGAAGGTGAGGGAGCTTTCCAAATTCTTCCCTCCCGGGGTGCGGGTGGATTATCCGCTGGACACATCGACCTTCGTAAAGATCTCGATTGAGGAGGTGCTCCAGACGCTTGTTGAAGCCATTATTCTGGTGTTTCTCGTGATGTATTTGTTCCTGCAAAACATTCGGGCAACGTTGATTCCTACGATCGTTGTTCCAGTGGCGTTGCTGGGAACATTTGGAGCGATGCAGGCGTTTGGTTTCTCCATAAACGTGCTAACCATGTTCGGCATGGTGCTAGCCATCGGCATTCTGGTGGATGACGCAATTGTTGTTGTGGAGAATGTGGAACGCATCATGGCCGAAGAGGGATTGCCGCCGCTTGAGGCGACACGCAAAGCCATGGATCAGATCACTGGCGCATTGATCGGCATATCGCTGGTGCTGACGGCGGTGTTCATTCCCATGGCCTTTTTCAGCGGCTCGGTTGGAACGATTTATCGGCAGTTCTCTCTGGCACTGGTCTCGTCGATGTTGTTCTCGACGTTTCTGGCCATGTCTCTGACACCAGCCTTGTGCGCGACCTTGTTGAAGCCGATCCCCAAAGGTCATAACCATCAGAAACACGGGCTATTCGGATGGTTTAACCGGTCGTTCGCCAAGGCGACGACATCCTATCAGTCCACGGTCGCGCGGATACTTCGCCACCGCCGGATCTTCATGGCGCTTTTCGCAGTGATTGTTTTCCTGGTGGGATTCATCTACGTGAAGATGCCCTCCTCTTTTTTGCCAGGGGAGGATCAAGGCTACTTCATCACAAACATTCAGTTGCCGGTGGGCGCGACCCAGGAACGAACAGATCATGTGTTGAAGCAGGTGGAGGAGTATTTTTTGAAGCAGCCGGAAATCGAGAGCTTCATCACCGTGGCTGGATTCAGTTTCAACGGTCGTGGTCAAAATTCCGCACTCTCTTTCGGTCGTCTAAAGGACTGGAGTGAGCGTAAAGGTGCCGAGCACACCGTCCAGGCCGTGATCAAGCGGGCTTTCGGAAGATTTTCCTCGATCAAGGACGCCGTCATTTTTCCGCTCAATCCGCCTGCCATCGCCGAGTTGGGCAATTCAACCGGCTTTGACCTGCAATTGCAGGATCTCGGCGGGCTTGGTCACGAAAAGCTGCTGGAGGCCCGCAATCAATTGCTGGAGATGTGCGGCAGGAGCAAGTTGGTGGTGGGTGTGCGCGTGCAAGGATTGGACGATGCCTCCCAACTGAAGATTGATGTGGATGAAGGGAAAGCCGGCGCCTTGGGGGTAGCTCTGGCCGACATCAACAGCACACTGCAAACTAGCTTCGGTTCGGCTTACGTGAACAACTTTATCAACGGCAATCGTGTTCAACGGGTGATTGTGCAGTTGGACGCGCCATATCGCATGTCGCCGGATGATATCCAACGTATCTTTGTGCGTAATCGAACAGGCACGATGGTGCCGCTTTCCGCATTTTGCACGGTCCGGTGGGTTTATGGTTCCCCGCAGTTGCAGAACTATAATGGGTTCCCAGCCTACGAAATCGTGGGTGTGGCGGCCCCGGGACGAAGCACAG
>WBXJ01000224.1 GCA_008933045.1 Verrucomicrobiota bacterium | reverse complement strand
TTTTTGACCATGTCCTGCGTGATCTCAACCAGCGGTTCACGATTGATTTTCATGATGATGCCAAAGGGTGAGAGATGCGGGAACATCCAGTCCAAGGCGAAGCTTTCCTCGACGAAGAATTCATGATCGGGATTCTTGTCGAAAATAACTTTTGTCAGCAGTCCGTTGATCGCCATGACCGCGACCTGGCCGGAGACAGAAATTTTGTTGTCGATAACACGAACATCCTCACCCGGGCGAATCTGTTTTGGCTCGGTAGGGGATTGCATATCGTGCTGCAAGCGACGTTGGGCGTCTGCGATATACTGCTGGAACGCAATCTGAGAATCCTCTGGAGTAGGGGTCAGTATCTCCTTGGGTGGGTACACGCCCTCGCGTCGTCGTCGATCCTCGATGTCCTTGCCGATTCTCGTAAAGAAGGTGTCGAGGGGAGTTGAGAGCCGAGCCAGTAAATTGGTTCTCCCTTGTTCCTCCTCCGTCGATGAGCGTAGAAAGTTCACAAAAAACGGCGGATCGTTCTGTGCGCTCCGATTGTAGTGAGCGCGGATGTAACTCAAATAGGTGCCGTCAGCTAGGGCGTTTTGAGTAATCAGGTAGCAGTCTCGACGGTCAAATTTCGGATCACGACGTTTTTCCGCAGGAATGAAGCTCTCGCAAAAAATCATGTAGGTAGGGCAGAACCGGCCGGGATCAGTGCCTCCGAAGATGATCGAACTTTTGGGCATCTCGGGATAGATCTCGAAGGGCGGCGAGAACATATCATGCCCGAACCAGTAGCCGAACAAGTGTCCGCGTTGTTCATTGGCAGACCAATGCGCCAGGATCGATTGAAGTGGCAGGAGCGCGAAAAGACACAGAATGGCGAACCGTGGGACTTTGGTGCGACCGAAGAGAAACAAAACCAACGCCACCAAAGTCAGACCGAAAAGAAAGTAGGAGGTAAACTTGTCGATAAAGAAAAGCGATTTGTTCTGGAAGATGCTATACAACGCGAACGCGGCGGCGATGGCTGTCCCAAGGAGGATGTTGCGTCGCACTTCCACGTAATGAGTCGCGATTAAACCACCGATGAGCGCGATTCCGTAGCCGACCCAAATCGCAATCATCACGTGGGATGCCGTAAAAAAGACGCGAGCTTGTTCGCTGGCTTGCCGATCCACCCCTGGGTTCAGAAGGATGAGGAGTAGGAAGGCAAGACCGATGTAGATCGCGCTAAGCCCAATCATCCAGCCTCGTTCCCGATTTTGCATCCGAGAGAGGAACATGAACGGCACAAGAGCGATGAGTAAACAGACCACAGTAAATTCATCGACTGCCCCCCCGACATACATGGCTAGTTGCTGGACGAGCTTGTAGGGATCGGAGGTTGGCGATGTTTTGTCGTACTGACCTCGAGTGAGCGCGTGCCAGAAGCCTTCTTCGGTGCGGGGATAGCCCCAGTTCATCGGCGGGTTGGTCATCGACGCGATGGGCATGTAAAAATAAAAGGCAGCACCCACCGCCCACATCGCTCCCATAATCAGGATGGGCTGCACGGCTTCGCGTAGTTTCTGAAATTTGAAATCAACTAGGTCTGTGAAGATGGCGACGAATTGATCCATGGTCTTCACGATCATGAACAAGGCGACCAACCCTGACCCTACGCCTACGGCGTTAAAAATAAAAAACAGTGATGGGTTGTTATCAAACGATTGGATGATGCCTTTGCTTTTCGCGATCAATCCGAAGATATAGATCAGCGTATTGGCAATGAACAAATCCCGACCTAGGCGAGGAGCCGCCATGAGAATTGCGACCTCTAGTCCCATCGCCGCGACGATGAGGGTTTGATGGTTGGTGATACAAATACCAAACCAAAAGAACGCCAAATAGAGATAGCGTAACTGGTGAGTGGCATACATCCAACGGAGTAGCGCACAAAGCAGCAGCATCAAGGAAAGCAAGCTGAAGGGGTAAACTTCGACGATGACTGCCTGACTCCACATGAACCCGTTAAACCCGAGCAAACATCCCGCGACAAAGCCCGCCACCAAACACAATCCATCCTCCCAACGTTTTTCAATCTGCTTCATCCCAGTGATGCCTTCGAGCATCATGCTGCTCCCGCGCGAGACAATCAGCGCGAGCAAGGCGCAGGAGAGTGCTCCGGACACGGCACTGGACAATGCTACTCGGTAAGCAATGTTGGAAATTGGGACGAGGACTGTGAATAGCCATGTATACAGGGTCCACACGGGGTAACCCGGCGGATGCGGCACGCCGGCGTAGAATGATCCTACGGCCAGCTCACCAGAGTCCTCCAACGTGAGATCCGGAGCCAGCGTGTAGATGTAACCCGCCAGCACGAAAATAAAGACCACGAGTGCCGTCAGCCAATCGAGCCTTCGAAAAAGTGGCGCCACTGGGCTGAGCACTGCGGTGGTTGTTGGATTCTTTGTGGGCGAGTTTTGTGATGGGTGACCTTTTGCAACGGCACCCCGATTCACTGACTTTAAATGATCGCTGCTCATCGTTATCGGTTAAGAAAGTTGGTCGCTGAATAAATCAAAGTAGGGATAGTGGATGGTAGATCGGAACTGATTGTCCACTGCAAAGTCGTACGCGGAAGGTGGTTCAACTCACTATGCCTCATATCTGATGGACAATGACCCAGTTTTTCAGTGCTCGAAGGGACGCTGGCGAATAGACCATTGGTTCTTTCTGAGCCCAAGTTGGGAAGCTGATTCATTCGGCCAGGTCCTGTGCCGAGAATTAAAATTAGGCAACCTGTTACTGGTACAAACCAGTGTAGGAATTCACGCGTCAGCGAGGGTGTGGGTGCTGTCGCTGAGGTTGAATTGTCAAAGAGCCGCTCGGAAATTCGGGGTGATGGCTTGCGCAGCACCCAGTCGCGCATCGTCTCTTCCAAGTTCTGTATCTCGTTCATATTGGGATCCTTTTAATAAATCGCGCAGTTTTCTGAGACCATATCGGTACCGGCCCGCAGCGGTGTTAGGCGAAATATCGAGCAAATTGCCAATCGCCTCAAAAGTCTCGTCGTGCCAAATTTTCAAGACAATGACTTCCCGCTGCTCTTGAGACAAAGCGGCGAGAAAACTCATCGCCCGATTTTCATCGGCTGAGGGTTCGCTAGATCGCTCGAACCAACGGTGGGCTTCAAGTTCCCGCACGAACCGGCGCCAAAAGCTACGTCGATAATTCAGCGCACGATTACGAAAACATCGAACCACAAATCGAAAAGGGTGTGTGGGTTGAGCCTCCAACTGGAGGACGCTGATGAAAGTCTCCTGTAAAACATCTTCCGACTCGCTGTGAGACAGTCCCAGTGCCCGGCCATACAATAGGATCTCCGCAGCCTTTGTTTCATAAAGGCTCTGCACCCAACCCGAATTTAAAACACCCTCACTCATGAACCCCACTTGTATAAACACCGATGCCTTCCTTTTTTGTATATCAGACTCGGATTGTTTTTGGAAGTTCAGAGCAATTCCGGTTCGCCAAAACAGGCAGAGGGGGTTACGTTCTTGTGATGAGTCCTTTCACCTATTCAAGCGGAGAATGGCACTACCCACGGTTTTACCTCAGCTGGCTTCTCGCTTTAACCTGTTTGGTTGCGGATTTTCCTTTGTCACCCACCACCGTCCGAGCTCAGGACGATTTGCTACGAAGCGTCGAAGATTGGGCGAAAGAAAACCTGGATGAGGATGTCCTCCTTGCTCTCGGCCAAGTGGATCGAGATCGAGTGACAGCGCTGCTTAACGAATTACAAAACCGTCTCAAGGGCGAATCCGTTTACGAGTTGGCTCCTCTCAAAGCGCAAGCCGAGAGTTTACTGCCAATTCTAGAACAATTTGAGGAAACTGCAGCACTCGCTGATTGGCTCAGGGTGCGGCTGGATGATCTGACCGTCGCGGAGGCGTTGCAGCGAGCTGCTCCTCCAAAGCCCACAAATGCTCTACGCCCAGCCCCCACGCTGCAACTCCAACGATCGGTCTGGGTGAAGCAGTTGGAAAAGCGAGAAATCCCTCCCCGCGCCAAGGCTTACCTCCCGATGCTGAAATCTGTTTTTGCTACTGGAAAAGTGCCGGAGGAATTGGTGTGGCTGGCCGAGGTTGAGTCCGCTTTTAACCCCAAAGCTCGTAGCCCCGCTGGAGCCGAGGGCATGTTTCAGTTGATGAAACCCACCGCCAAACGCTTCGGGCTTTCCACTTTTTTACCTGATGAACGTCGGAACCCCGAAAAAAGTGCCCGCGCAGCCGCCAGTTATTTACGTTTTCTTTACGGTCGATTTGGAGACTGGCGCTTGGCGCTCGCGGCCTACAACGCCGGAGAAGGTCGCATCGATTCCATCCTCAAGAAAGCCGGCACACGGAACTACCAAGATATCGTCAGCCGACTTCCCGCCGAAACTCAACTCTACGTACCCAAGTATGAGGCGACGCTTAAGAAACGTGAGGGTCTCACCCTTGAGGAGTTAAAATCTCCAAAAAATTGAGCGA
>WBXJ01000223.1 GCA_008933045.1 Verrucomicrobiota bacterium | reverse complement strand
GGGTTTGTTTTGGGTGGGACGGCGATGGGTGCTATCGCCGCAAATGGTGCGGTGGGTGGTCAAGGCACGGGGCGGAATGGATGGATTGGTTTTACGGAGCTTCAAACGAACCGAGAGGGTGGACGGCATGCAAATATGATCACGATGCGGGCGGCTATCGTGCGAGCAGATGGTAGGCAGCATCGACGATTGGGTCGTGAGTTTTCGCGCAAGCCCAACACATGGACGCAATTTGCTGGGTGGTCACCCAACGGTGAGCAAGCGATTCTGGGTAACGGTTGTGAGAGTCAAGAGAACGGTGCTTGGGAGGAAGCACAAAAAACATTTCGGTTCCAAAAGGAAGGCTGGTTGTATGACACGCTTTTGTTCGATCTTAGGACTGGTAAAACTACGAATGTGACGGCGGTGGAACGGGTGAGTTTTTACAATACCGGTGTATTTTTTTGGCCGAAGCAGCCGAATCGACTGGGGTTTCAAGCCCTGATTGATGGCGATTCCCATCCGTTTAGCATGGATCGTGATGGACGGAACAAGAAGGATCTGACGGCTGGTTCAAAGGAATTTGCGTATGGCTTTGAAGCTTCTCCTGATGGGACGCAAATCGCCTACCACAAAAGCTATCAGGTCTTTATCGCGAATGCAGACGGTTCTGGGGCGAAGCGTGTTGAGACCGGCCAACCGTTTAATTTTGTACCTCAATGGTCGCCCGATGGAGAATGGTTATTATTCGTCGCAGGTGAACATTACAATTGTCATCCACATATCGTGCGCCGCGACGGAAGCGAACTTCGCAAGGTGGCAGATCGGCAGGGTTACCGAGGAGTGGTGACTATTTTTGATGTTCCAGATTTTCATGGTGGCAGTAGTGACGTCCCACTTTGGTCGCCTGACGGGAAGTGGATTTATTACACTGCTACCCTCGGCAGCAGCGTCGAGTTGATGCGGGTCTCTTTGTTGGGAAAAATCGAGCAACTGACTAAAACTCCTAAAAGTTATCTGAACTACCATCCAAAATTCTCTCCCAACGGGGAGTGGATCGTGTTCGGATCGAACCGGACAGGGACTCGTCAACTCTATGTGATGCGGGCCGATGGGGGGGAAGCCTCTGCGATTACCCGCGTCAAACCAGGTTGGGGAGCGATGTGGCCTTCTTGGCAACCTGCAGTGAAAGGTTGATCAAACCGGTCAGGTTTCGACGATAGAATCTGGCTCTCGCCTTTTTTTGAATATTACCGCATGGTAACGCCTCAAAGTATTACCCGGACATTGCATGAAAACACTGACCTTCACTTGTTACATTTTGCTTGGATTTTTGGTCTGCGCGGTTTCTACAAATCGTGCGCAAGATAAACCGATTTTCGATGACAAAAAGCTCGAGGCCGCAGTTCGTAAACATGTTTTTGAAAAGCGGGATAACGATAAGCCGTTGACCGAGAGCGATGTCGCGAACCTTTCCACCATACAGGCTTCCGGTTATGGCATCACTAATCTGGCGGGCTTGGAGAAGTGTGTGGCGTTAGCCTCGCTAGATTTGGCCAGCAACAACGTGAGTGATCTCTCCGTGCTGCAAGGGATGGCTCGTCTTCAATATCTCAATGTGGCGGGTAATCATCTCGAATCGGTAGCTCCACTTGGCAAAGTGATTGCGTTGCAATACATCGAGCTGAGCCGGAATCGGGTGAGAGACATTACTCCGCTGGCTGCGTTAACTAATCTGGCGTCACTCTACCTCTCCGGCAATCAGGTGGTGGAGCTCAAGCCGGTATTGCAACTTCCACGTCTGGCCACGTTGTATGTGGATCACAATAATGTCGCGTCGATTGCTGGCATCAACCATCTCCGTTCGTTGTACAGTTTGTCGCTTTCCGGAAACCAGATTTCCGATTTGGCCCCCCTAGTTGGATTGAGCAACATTTACAATTTGTTCCTCGAAAACAATCAGGTCAAAGATTTGAAGCCTCTCGTGGAGATGGCTCAAGGGGACAAGGCTCAACGGTTTGCTCCGTTCCTGAACGTCTATCTGAAGGGCAACCCCCTTTCAGCAAAGGCTCGAGGCGAACAACTGAAAGCGCTGAAGAAAATCGGGACACGCGTCCACCGTTAATTGACTTCGTGGCCCTCGAGATTGTCATCCCGCCGGCCTTGGATCGTATACTTCGAGAAACACCCGCTTTGTCGGAAGCTTTTCTCGTGGGTGGATGTGTGCGCGACGCACTTCTTGGGCTGCCTGCGAAGGATGTGGACATCGAAGTTTTTGGGCTGACTTACGAGGAGCTACTGGGTGCCTTGGATCGTTGGGGCCGGACTGATCTCGTGGGTCGGTCGTTTGGTGTCGTGAAGGTAACCGTCGGCAATGGCGAGACCTACGACTTCACTGTTCCTCGACGGGATTCAAAAGTGGGAAGCGGGCATCAGGGTTTTGTCGTCGAATTCGATCCCGCACTCACACATCGGGAAGCAGCTTCTAGGCGTGATTTCACGATTAATTCGCTGATGTATAGTCCTCGTCGTCGGGAGTTGCTCGATTTTTTTGGAGGTGAAGCGGATTTGCACTCCCGCATTCTTCGACACACAAGTTCGGCCTTTTCCGAGGATGCACTTCGAGTGCTGCGCGGGATGCAATTCGCGGGACGATTTAATCTTGTCGGGGCACCTGAAACCTTGAGCCTCTGTCAGGCCATGGTGAGCAGCCACGATGAGCTCCCTCTCGAACGAATCGAATGGGAATGGGTCAAGTGGGCGGCTAAATCCACTAAGCCATCGCGGGGTCTTGAATGGCTTCGGGACAGCGGTTGGATTCTGCATTATCCGGAAATTGCCGCCTTGATGAACGCTCCTCAGGATGCGGAGTGGCATCCGGAGGGAGATGTCTTTACGCATACGGGTCATTGTTGTGATGCGATGGCAACGCTTCAAGATTGGCGAAGCGCGTCGGAGAAGGATCGTGTTGCCTATATGTTGGCAATATTGACTCATGATTTTGGGAAGCCGACGACTACTCTCGAAGTCTGGCGCCAGGGGCGGCAGCGGATCACCTCGCCGGGCCACGAAGCAGCGGGAGTCGGAATCGCTGCACGTTTTCTAGAACGCATCCATATTCCCGCCACGATTCGCGAGCGCGTGCTGCCGCTTGTTGCGAATCACATGGTCACTGGCGACGTCTGGACAGAACGGGCCGTCCGGCGATTAGCCCGCCGTCTCCAACCGGACAATATCGACGGACTGTGTCTGATCATGACTGCGGATGCTTCAGGTCGGCCTCCATTGCCTCCACAACGACCTGCAACGGTAATTGAGTTACAACGGATGGCGGAGAATCTTGCCGTCCACCGAGGGCCTCCTGAACCGATCCTGATGGGAAGACATCTTTTGGGGGATGGATGGAAACCGAGTCCAGAAATGGGCCGAGTCCTGCAGTTAGCCTATGAGGCGCAACTCGAAGGCTGCTTTGAGACCTTGGACGGAGCTAAGCAATGGATCGCACGACGCTCAGATCAGTAAGGGTCGAATGCACTTCAAACGAAGGTCGGATCATAGACGGTTTCCTTGGAATGCTTACGCAAGAGCGCAATAAACATTTCGAGCCCGCGTTTTTCGCTCTCTCCTAAAGTGTAGTGAATATGCTCTCGCAAGTAAGCGTTGCGGAAATCAAAATCGTAATCTGTCCGGGTCCGAATGATATGGTCAAGGTTTTCCAATCCTCGACAACTGGCTTCCTTCAGTCGGTGTTTGAGTTGGAGGTTCTCGAGACCTTGGCGCAAAGCCCAGACCGCGTAGACAAAGGGCAAACCGGAGAGTTCAAACCAAGCGTCTCCTAAATCCCACAAAGAATGGGGTGGACTCGACCGAAGAAAATCGATCGCGGGGTTTCCGATCAGCAACACGGCATCGAGGTCGATGGCGGAGGCGTAATCAGGCAAGGGCTTAAACAGGGGCTGCAATCCGCGCTCGGCTAAAAGGACGCGAAGGAGGTTCACGCTTGTCAACGAGGCGGTATCACACCAAATGATTTTTATCGCCTCTAACGGGCGACGGTGAGCCAGAAAAACGCTCCTAACCTTTCCTCGCCCCGATACGGCAATGCCATCGAGAATATCATAACCTCGATTGAACAAAACCTCGGTGACACTGACAAGTGCCGCATCGAGTCGGCCTTCACGAAGTTTTAAGGCAAGTTGTGCCGGTGGCAGAAAATCAATTTGGCGTTCCAAACCGTAGGTTAATGGGACGGCATTGAGGTACGGCACTGATCCCACGCGAAAGGGTTGGCGCGAAAGGTTCACGCGGTGGCGAGATTGTTTTCGAGCAGGCGATTCTCGCTGACCTCCGGCCCTACGGCGAACGTCGCACTTTCATCCAAAAAACGAATGGGTTGATAAAACGTGTCTCGCTGGACTGGCGTGCGCCCAGTTTCGCGAATCGCTTTAATCATTTCAGCTTCGGTTTGCAATTGAGGTGAGTCTGCTCCAGCCATGTGGAAAATATGTTCCTCGATGATCGTCCCGTGCAG
>WBXJ01000222.1 GCA_008933045.1 Verrucomicrobiota bacterium | reverse complement strand
TCTTCCCGAATTTGCGGGTGGCCCCCTTGGCGGTGACGCTGGGTTCTATCGGTTAGAGGCACGATCCGCTTGGTATTTCCCAGGGTTTGCCACAGGACACATCATCGAAGTGGCAGGCCGTATCGGTGTGGCTGATCCGCTCTCCGATAGTCCACACACCGATGAATTGGGTGCCGCGACGGTGCCATTTTTTTACAAATATTTTCTAGGCGGCGTGAACTCATTGCGCGGTTACAAATATCGTGAGGTTGGACCTAAAATCGGCGATGAACCCATCGGTGGCGACAGCTTTACCTACGGCACAGTTGAGTACAGCGTTCCCATTATCGAACGCCTTCGTGTTGCCGCGTTTTATGATGTGGGGAATGTTTGGGCCCAATCCTATCATTTTGACTTCGGCGATTTGGTCGATAACGTGGGCCTTGGCGTGCGCTTGAATATTCCTCGTCTCGGCCCCCTAAGGCTTGATTACGGTATTCCCATTCGTCATGGTACAGACACCAGTGACAGCGGACGGTTCCAATTTAGCGTGGGCTTTACCCGCGATTACTGATCGATAGATCCCAGCAGATAACGAAAAATGATGAAAAACAGGTATTTAAACTTCAAATTTACGAAGCTAGCCGGAATTGCCCTTTTAGGAGCGTTGCTGACTGTCTCCGCTCATGCAGAAACCAAACTCGCGATCATCGATCTCAAGAAAGTATTTGATGGCTATTTTAAAACCAAGCTAGCCGATAGCCAGTTGAAGGAACGAGCAACCGATGCCGAGAAAGTGATGAAAGGGTTGGGAGACGATTTTCAAAAAGCTAACGAGGAATACAAAAAACTGGTCGATAGTAGCAACGACCAAGCAGTCTCTGCCGATGAACGCGACAAACGCAAAAAATCTGCAGAAAGTAAATTACTCGAACTTCAAGAAATCGACAAAAGCGTTACCCAATTTCGACGCCAGACCCAATCAACACTCGATGAGCAAAAACGCCGCATGCGCGACAGTATCCTCAAAGAGATCCGAGAAATCGTCAACGCCCAGGCTAAAGCCGGATCCTTCACCGCTGTGATTGATACGGCCGCCGACAGTGTGAACCAGACCCCGATCCTACTTTATTCGAACGGCGAAAATGATCTCACCGCGGTTGTCTTAACCACACTCAACGAAAAGGCACCGACCGGATCCCTCGACACCAAGTCACTGGATGCTCCTGTAAAAGCAACCACTGACCCTAAACCAGCGAAGAAGTAGAGGTTTTTTATCCCTGCAAAGCGGAGCCAATGCTCCGCTTTTTCCCCCTTACCCCAAAGCTTTCGGGGTATGAAATCAATAATAGTAGGTAGTATCGGGTGAAGGGCCCCCTTTAGCTCGAGGTTGAATTAACGATTTCTTTCGAATTATCACGCTGCCATCGGCTTGTCCCACGGGTTGATCAGGTGTTAACGAGAACGCCAAAAAGGGTTTGCTCACGGTACCAGCCCCGTGCTTACCCAAATGCCCCACATCCCACAAAGCAACCCCAGGGGTATCGCTCACTCGGTGAGTAATGAACGCCTTACGGCTGTCACAATCTGAAACACGGATGGGCCACGCTGGTTCATTCTCGGCAGCATTCGGGTTAACCTTTCCGTTGGCACCAACGAACTTCATCCCCGGAAAATTCGCAAAATACATGTAGGGGGTGTAAACCATTGGCTCATCCGTGTCCCACCCACCGTAACCGGGTTCGCGACCATTCGGTCGATCATAACTGGGCCAGAGCTTGCCGAAGGACCGCGTGATCGGGCAAATGGTAGCCCAGGAATTCTTCAGGTAAGTGCCTTTCAAACTATTCACAATACTGAGTTTGGCGGTGGTTGTCGTACGGTGATAATCGGGGCTGATATCATCATGGAATGGAAATTTCCCTTGGTTGTCATCTCCATACATGATTTGGGCCAAATACTGTTGCCTGATATTATTCAGGCAGCTCATTTTTTTGCCCGAATACTTCGCTCGCGCCATGGCAGGCAACAACATGGAGGCAAGGATGGCAATGATCGCGATCACAACCAAAAGCTCAATCAAAGTGAAGCCTGAGCACCTAGAGGGTTTAGGTGCGATCAAGAAACCAATTCGTCGAACGGTTTGTAAATTTGAGAACCTAAATTTCATGCGTTCGCTCTTAGGGATTTTTAAAACGTGGACCGCTTTGTGGGGGAAGTCAATAGTGTTGTGGAGGAAAATTATTGTTGCCCTTAATTTATCGTCGGTTTCAAGAATTTCATCGAGTTTAAACCCGAGCTTGTGTTTTCGACCTCGATGTTTCAATCTTGGTAATTACCACAATGACAACGACTGCCAGTCGAACGGGGTTTGTTCTGATCACCTTGATGTTTTGGATCCAAGCTGTTGCGACGTCGGCTGCTGATATTCAGAAGCAGCTATCCAACAAACCAATAAAATCCCTTCCGTTAACGGGAGAGGTTTTTGAAATTCAAGGTCATACCGGGTTTATTATCCTCCCTAAGAACCCACATCGAAAAACCCCTTGGGTGTGGTATGCTCCAACACTTCAAGGTTTACCCGGGACTGAAGAAAAGTGGATGTTTGAGCAGTTTACGCGTGCAGGAGTTGCCGTCGCCGGCTTGGACATTGGAGAATCCTACGGTAACCCTCAAGGACGTGCCGCATTTACCGCGTTTTACGATCATTTGGTGCGAAACCGAGGTTTCTCTCGAAAGCCTTGCTTGTTAGCCAGAAGCCGAGGAGGTCTAATGCTCTACAACTGGGCTGTCGAACACCCTCAATCGCTTTCAGGTTTGGCCGGTATCTATCCTGTATGCGATCTACGCAGTTATCCCGGGCTTAAAAATGCCTCCACTGCTTTCGGTCTGACCGAGGATCAATTAGTGAACCAACTATCGGCGCATAATCCGGTCGATCGCTTAAAGTCTTTAGCCAAAGCGAGAGTCCCCATTTTTCATATCCATGGCGACAGCGATACGGTCGTGCCTCTGGATCAAAACTCGGGTGCTGTTGCCAAAAAATATGCGCAGTACGGTGGTCAAATGAAGGTTCAAGTTGTCCCCGGCAAAGGCCATGATATGTGGGTCGGCTGGTTTCAATCCCAAGAGCTTGTAGATTTCGTGCTGCGAGTGACCGGTGCGGTCAAATGAATTAGGCCTGTCCAGAGACGCAGCCTCGTTCAGTCCGCTTTCTGCGAATCCCCTTTTAAAGTAGTGATGAACTGCTTCATTGCTGGAGACAAAACTTTCCCCTTCTTGTGGATCGCCGCTAATGGACGATGAAAATCACCATCCTCCAAATTGACTTGGTGCAGGGTTTGTTTCGAAACTTCCTGAGTGATTGTCGCTTGGGGTACAATTGAAAGTCCTGCGTCGATCTCAACAGCCCGTTTGACCGTTTCCACATTATCGAACTCCATGACCGTTTGCACCTGCACACCTTGATCTCGGAGGATTTTATCGATGGCTTTCCGTGTGGGGATGTCTGGCTCGAAGCTAATGAATTTTTGCCCCGCCAAGGTCGCAAGTCGAATTGACTTCAATTTGCCAAACGGATGTTGTGGATGGCAAACCAGCACCAACTTATCCTTCCGCAGGGGAATTATTTCGAGCTTCGAATCTTTTGTTGGATACGCCACAAGGCCGAGATCCACCACGTTGCTCAACACATCTTCATAAACTTGGTTGGCGCGTCGGTATTCCACGTGGACATTCACAGTCGGGAAAGCTTTTAAAAAGAATTTTAAATAAGGGGGGAGATCATGCAAACCGATACTGTAAATCGTCGCCAGTCGGATCGTACCCGAGACGATGTCTTTGACCTCCTGAAGGCTGTGATGACAGGAATCAAAAAGCTGAATGATTTGTTTGCTGTATTCGTAAAGAATTTCACCCTCGCGAGTCAGCCGAAATTTCTTTTTGCTACGTTCGATCAGCAGCGATTTAAAAGTGCGCTCCAACATCCCGATTTGCTGACTCACGGCAGACTGGGTGATGTCGTTGATTTGAGCAGATTTCGTAAAGCTCTCGGTCTCCGCCAAGTCACAAAACACTTTTAGGCTTTCGATCTGCATAGCGTGTTGAGAGTTATCAAGTCAGCAATAACCTATCTTGCCCCACATTTCCGGCTGAGTAAACGGCTTTCAATTCAGCAATTTCTCGTTTTAGCTTGGATGATTGGGTGGAATAGAAAATGCGCGGAAGATATGTGAGGTGTGAGAAGAGGTTCCAGAAGGACGTTTGAGTGGCTTTTTGACGCCGTGTTTGCAGGCTATCCCACGTGAAGCGAAACGAGAGATTGCGATCTTTGGGAAACTTCGTTATATCAGTGAGCATAACCCAAATGAAACCTAGGCGTACGCACAAATTCGGAGGTTTTACGTTGATTGAGCTTCTCGTGGTTATCGCGATTATTGCGATACTTGCTGGCTTACTTCTTCCTGCGATGGCTCGTGCGAAAACCAAGGCGAAACAATCCCAATGCCTGAGTAACAATCGACAGATTGGTGTC
>WBXJ01000221.1 GCA_008933045.1 Verrucomicrobiota bacterium | reverse complement strand
TGCCAAGGTGCCGCAGCGGAATTTTATAGACACTTTGGGTTTGGAAAAACTGCGGAGTCTGAACTTGCCACCGTCGCCGCGCTGCACGGATGAGGAATTTATTCGCCGCGCTTTTATTGATACCATTGGACTCATTCCTAAGGCGCAGGAGGTGAGAGATTTTCTAAAGGATCCCTCCGCTACCAAGCGGGATACATTGATCGAAAACCTATTGCAACGGCCTGAATACGTCGATTATTGGGCCTATAAATGGTCGGACTTACTCCTGGTGAGCAGCAAAAAATTGTCCACACCCGCCGTGTGGTCGTATCACAATTGGATTCATAACGAGGTCGCGGCTAATACGCCGTGGGACGAGATGACGCGACGGCTTGTGACGGCTCAGGGGAGCACGTTGGAAAATGGCGCGGCAAACTTTTATGTCTTGCGGGATGATCCCCGAGATATGTCTGAAATGACGTCGCAGGCATTTTTGGGAATGTCGATCAATTGCGCCAAGTGCCACAACCATCCGATGGAGAAGTGGACCAACGATCAGTATTATCAGATGGCGAATTTATTTGCGCGGGTGCGGATGAAAACTGGCCCCCAAACTGGAGAGCAGATCATCTTCGCGGCTGCTTCAGGAGATTTAGTACAACCGTTGCGTGGCAAAGCCCAAACGCCTGCACCGCTCGATGGAAAGTCGCTCGCGATGGAGGATCCAACCGATCGACGGATTCCGATGGCACAATGGTTGACCGCACCGGAGAACCCTTATTTCACGCGGGCGATTGTGAATCGGGTGTGGGCGAATTATCTCGGGGTTGGCCTTGTGGAATCGGTGGATGATCTCCGCGTGAGCAATCCGGCTAGCGATGAAGTCCTGTTCGCCGCAACGACGAAGTTTCTGGTGTCAAAGAATTATGATCTCCGTGCGTTAATGCGACTTATTTTGCAATCGGAGACCTATCAACGCAGCAGCACGGCCTTGGCTAGCAACGAAGGGGATTCGAGGTTTTATTCGCATTATTATTCCAAACGAATGATGGCGGAGGTGTTACTCGATAGTGTCTCGGCCGCAACCGGAGCACCCACCTCGTTCAAGGGATATCCCGAAGGCTCGCGTGCGTTGCAGTTGCCCGACTCGAATATCGACTCCTATTTCCTAAAATCATTCGGGCGACCCGAACGCGATAAAACCTGCGAGTGTGAGCGCACGGGTAACCCCAGCATTTCTCAAGTGCTACACATCTCTAACGGAGACACGATCAATGAGAAGCTGACCGCTAAAAACAATGCGATCGATATGTGGTTGATGGCTAAAAAATCTCCTGAATCAATGTTGGAGGAAGCGTATCTCGGCACCTTGGCGCGGTTTCCCACCGAAAAAGAAAAGGCCAAATTCTTGGCACCGCTTCAAACGGCTGATGCAAAAGAACAACGGGCGTTGCTCGAGGACATGATGTGGGCGTTGCTCAGTACGAAGGAGTTTCTGTTCAACCACTGATCCTTGCAAATGAAGCTATCTTTCAAATCTCGTTTGCTCCGACTGCCTTGGGTGATCGGTGCCGTTTTGGCTCTGATACCGATGCAACGCGGACAAGCTCAGAACAAAACCAACGTCGCATTCGCCCAGGTTCAAACGATTCTTGGTGAACACTGTCTTGATTGCCACGCCGCGCAGGATCCCGATGGAAAATTGGTGATGGAAACATTTGCGGACCTCATGAAAGGCGGTGAAACAGGGCCGGCTTTGGTTGCGGGCAAGAGTGCGGAAAGCCTGTTGATCAAGATGATCGAGGGGACTTATGAGAAGGACGGCAAGAAGCTAATCATGCCGCCCGGCAAACGCAAAAAGTTGGAGACCAACCAGATTGCGTTGCTTCGAGGGTGGATCGACGCGGGAGCCAACGGCCCTGCCGCAGGGGAAACGCTGGTGCGCACGCTACGTATCCCGAAGATCGCTCCCAAGACAAACCGCGCTCAACCGGTGAACAGTTTGGCTTATAGTGCCAAGACGAAAATCATCGCATCAGCACACCATGGCGAAGTGGTGTTGCGGGATGCCGAATCGCGCACGAAGTTGCGGACGTTGGCGGAGCATCGAGGGAGTGTAAACAGCGTGGTGTTCGCACCGGATGGGCAGCGGGTTTATGCGGCTGCAGGAGAGAATGGTCAGTTCGGTGAGATTCGTGTTTGGAATGTGGCGGATGGAACACGCGTGCGTTTGATCGAGGGGCACCGAGATGCGATCTATAGCCTGGCCTTGTCGGCAGATGGAAAAATTCTGGCCAGCGGAAGCTATGACCAAAAAATTATGCTCTGGGATGCGGAAAGCGGGAAATTGCTTCGAACGCTCTCGGGTCATAATGGATGTGTGTATGGCCTTGCGTTCCGTGAGGACGGCAAACTCTTGGCCAGTGCAAGCGGCGATCGCACGGTGAAGCTCTGGGACGTCGCGACAGGCGAACGCCGTGACACATTAGGCCAATCACTCAAGGAAGTTTATAGCGTTACATTCAGCCCCGATGGTAAACAGTTGATCGCTGGTGGGGTGGATAATCGCATCCGGCTTTATTCCGTGAGTGAAAAAGCGACGGAGTCCACGAACCCACTTTTGGAAGCAAAATTCGCACACGAAGGTTCAATTCTAAAACTCATCTGGTCTCCGGATGGCCAGACGATCGCCAGTGCGGCGGATGATCGCACGTTGAAACTATGGGACGCGAAGCCGCTCAAGGAACGGTTGCCCCTAGCCTCACAACCCGACTGGGTACCCGCGTTGGTATTCGTCCCCGAACTGACGGCACTCATTGCAGGACGGATGGATGGATCTGTCGGTTATTACAGTACCGCCAACGGCCAAACGATCCTTCCGCCTAAGCCCGAATTGACACGGGCTGAGCCGAGGGGTTTTCAACGCGGCCTCGATACCAAGATAAAATTGACGGGCCGTTTTCTAGCAGAAATCAACGAAGTCAAAATTCATACCGCTGGACTTCAGGCCCAATTCACGATTAGCGACCGCACACCGACTCAAGCCACGTTATTGATAAAAACATCGACGAATGCGCCCCGTGGGAACTGCGAAATCTCGCTCGTTAATCCACATGGAGAAAGCGGCAAGCTGATCCTGCACATGGATGATCTGCCTCAATTTGATGAAGCCCACCTTGGCATAGTTCCGATGGTTCCACTGATTCCGCCGTTTAGTTTTTGGGGCGTTCACGAAAAAATGGGCGAGAAGGAACGCATCCCGTTTCAAGCACGCGCTGGTGAGCAACTGGTGTTTGATGTGGTGGCACGCGCGTTCGGTTCCAAAGCCACGACCCGTCTCACTTTGATGGATATGACTGGCCGAGTGCTCGCGAGCAATAATGGCTTCGATCCCAACACGGATCCGCTCTTGGCTTACACTTTCGGGACAAACGGAACTTTTCAGATCGAAGTTGCGGAATTGCAATTGGGCGCAGGAGCGGATCATTTCTACCGTCTCTCCATGGGGGTGTTGCCCTATGTAACCGCATGCTTCCCCAGCACAGTCACGGTGGGCATCGAACAACCGTTGGCACTTGTCGGTTACAACCTTGCACCGGAAGCCAGCGTCAAAATCAAGCGAGTTGAAGCGGGTGAATCGGATCTGCCATTGGATGCTACTCAATTTCGATTCCGTAAAGCTCCTGTGATTCTGGCCGTGAGCAATCCAGAGGCTGTGGAGTCGGAACCGAATGATACCCTAGCCACCGCCACTTCCCTGACGCTGCCGGGCACTGTTTCGGGTCGCTTGCACCGGATGGCGGACGGGCCGGATGTGGACCTCTACCGAATCCGCGCTCGATCGGGGCAACAGTGGGTGGTTGAAACGGTCGCTTCGACCAAAGGTTCACCTGTTGACACGCGCATCGAAATCCTCGACGCGCAAGGACAACCTGTCCCGCGATTGCTCCTCCAGGCCGTGCGAAATTCTAACATCACATTCCGTCCTATCGACTCTGGGGCAAGTGATTGTCGGCTGGATAACTGGGAAGAAATGGAGCTGAATAATTATCTCTATATGGAAGGGGAGGTCATGCGCTTATTTCGTGCTCCGCAAGGGCCAGATTCTGGGTTCAATTTTTATTCAGCAAATGGGCGGCGGCGTAATTATTTCGATACGAGTGCGACAGCACATGCGGTTGATGAGCCTTGCTATATTGTCGAACCTCATCCGCCAGGAACGAAGCTTCTATCGAATGGATTGCCAATATTTCCGCTCTCCTACAGCAATGATGATCGCGCCGATCGCAAGGCAGGCACCGATTCTCAAGTGACCTTCACCGCCCCTGCGGACGGGGATTACGTCGTCCGCGTCACGGATACTCGAGGAGCAAAAAGCCCGAGGCACCAGTATCGGCTCGTCCTGCGCGAACCCAATCCAGATTTCTCGATTTCCGTTACGGGCATGAACCCAACGGTTCCGATTGGAAGCGGTCAATCGTTTACGGTGAATGTAGATCGGCAGGACGGATTTGACGGTGAGGTGCGACTGGAAATTGTCGGATT
>WBXJ01000220.1 GCA_008933045.1 Verrucomicrobiota bacterium | reverse complement strand
TGTCTCCTTTCACTCATGGTCGCTGGACATGAGGGAGGCAATCTCACGCACGGAACTCGTTACCTTATCAAGAATGCGCCTGCGTTCTTCAGGAATCTGATGGGGGACGATGTTGAGGCTAACTCGATCGAGGGGGAGAGTTTTTATGCACAACGAATCGCACCTATTTTTGAAGCAAAATGTGTGCAATGTCATGGCTCCGAGAAACAGAAGGGGAAATATCGCCTAGATCAGGCCATTTTAGCGGCTCAAACCGCCAGTGGAAAAATAGTAATCAAGCCGGGGGCACCCTTGGAAAGCGAATTGATTCGACGCGTGACATTACCACGATCCCACGAGGAGGTAATGCCGCCTGACGGAAAGCTCTTATTAACGAGCGATGAAATCATGACCTTGGTTGAGTGGATTTACAAGGGGGCCCTGATCGACAAATAGAATGATGTTTGTTAAGATTGCGTGCAGACATGGAGACTACCTTGGTGAGACGCTGTTTTATTTTTGGAATTTTTCTCGTTGCCACTTGCTGGCTCACGAGTTCGAATGCTTTAGCTCAGAACGGGGATAAGGCGGGAGAAATACAACATCCCCTCTCTAGCAATCTGGTGATTCCGATGGCGCCGCCCCTCGATGTGGTTGCCGCTTTGAAGTCCTTCAAACTTCAACCTGAATTTGATATCCAGATTGTTGCGAGTGAGCCTCTGGTCGAAACCCCCGTCGAAATTGAGTTTGCCCCCGACGGTCGCCTCTGGGTGGTTGAGATGCGTGGTTACATGCCGAACGTGGATGGAAAAGGGGAGGATGAACCCACGGGTCAGATTAGCGTTCTAGAAGATACGGATGGCGATGGGCGGATGGATAAAAAGACAGTTTTTCTGGAAGGGTTAGTTCTGCCTCGTGCTCTTGCGTTGGTTCATAACGGAGTGTTGGTGGCTGAACCCCCGAACCTCTGGTTTTGTCAGGACACCAATCGTGATGATCGCTGTGACACCAAGACTTTGGTCTCCAAAGATTATGGCAACACCGCAAATCCTGAACACAGCTCCAACGGGTTGATGATGGCTATGGATAACTGGATTTACAGTGCAAACCACACCAATCGCCTACGATTGATCCAAGGTCAATGGATAGAGCAGGAGACTCCTTTCCGTGGACAGTGGGGCTTAACCCAAGATGACCAAGGCCGTTTGTTCTATAACTCGAACAGTGATCAACTCCGAGCGGATTTGGTATGGGGAAATTATTTTCTGCGACAACCGGGCCAACGGACGGGTTTTGGTTATAATTATCAGGTTGTGAAAGATCAAACCGTCTGGCCTGCGCGAGTCAATCCTGGGGTCAATCGGGCCTATCAAGCTGGCCAATTAAAACCGGACGGTCGTCTTGCCACATTTACCGGTGCGTGTGGGCCGTGCATTTATCGTGGCGATCAATTTCCCTCGCCTTATCAAGGAGCAGCGTTTCTCTGTGAGCCTGCCGGAAATTTTGTTCGCTGCAACCTGCTTTCGGAAAATGACGGCATCATCGCCGCGACGAATGCGTTCCCGGGGTCCGAGTTTCTTGCCTCGACCGATGAGCGGTTCCGCCCCGTCAACATCGTCAACGGGCCCGACGGTAATCTCTATCTCGTGGATATGTACCGCGGTGTGGTTCAACATCGAGTGTATCTGACGACTTACTTGCGAAACCAATCGCTCAGTCGCAACCTACAAACACCCGTCAACATGGGCCGTATCTACCGGATTACCCGCTCTGGTCAACGACCCGTTCCTTCACCCAATCTCGCGAAAGCAACCTCGGATGAACTTATCCAAACACTTTCTTCCTCGAACGGCTGGGCACGCGATACTGCGCAACGCCTTTTAATTGAGCGGGTGGATGCGGCTTCCGTTCCACGCTTACGTCAGATAGCTACTCGTTCAGACCACTGGCGCGCGCGGGTTCACGCGCTTTGGACTTTAGAAGGTCTGGAGTCTCTCGATGCTCCCACATTGGAACATAGCCTTCAGGACACCGATGAAAGATTGCGGTTAGTCGCCCTACGATTAAGTGAGTCACTCTTAAAAACTTCCGACTCATGGCTTCAGAAAATTATTTCCCGTCAGAAACTCACTACAATTCGAGAGGAAGCTCAACTCGCGTTTACGTTGGGTGCTCTCGCCCGAAGTGCTCCCGTGCAAGCTCAAGAAAATCGGGCGGAAACATTGCGGAATATCCTCCGCCGAAGTTCTAATTCCCCACTTGTGCGAGATGCCGTTTTCTCCAGCCTAGGCGGCGATGATTTGGCGTTTCAGACACGATGGATTCAGACTTCCGGCGGGAAAAAATCCACTCGATTTGCGGAGGATGCTTCTGTCGTTCAGGGTTTGGCTAGGATTACCGGACTCAGGTCCAACCCTCAGGATATCGAACAATTGCTTAACTTAGCCGATGGTTTTCCAGAATTCGCCCCCGCTTTGCTCTCGGGTCTTTGGGCCGTTCAGCCACTAACAAAAATTCCAACTGCCAAACCTGCTCGAACCATCCAACTCGCGAAGGAACCTGTGGTTTGGAACCGACTCAAAAACTCTACCAACCTAACCTTAGCCTTCAATAATGTAGACCGCATGTTGCGTTGGCCGGGAAAAGCCGGAACCGCCGAACAGAAACGCATCGAGCTCTCGATCGATGAAAAAAAACTTTTTGAAGATGGAAAAACGCTTTACCAAACGACCTGCGGTTCCTGCCATCAACCTCATGGTTTAGGTCAGGACGGGCTTGCTCCCGCTCTGGCGGATTCCGAATGGGTGACAGGTTCCTCACAGCGACTCGTGAGAATCGCGCTCCAAGGTGTGCGCGGCCCGATCACGGTCAAAGGCAAGCTTTACGAAATGGAGATGCCGGGGTTGGGCGTGCTGGAGGACGAACAACTGGCGGCTCTCCTCACGTATATTCGTAACGAGTGGGGACATCTTGAGACCGCAGTTTCCGTAGCGCAGGTCGCAAAGATCCGTTCAGAAACACAGACCCGCGAAGAAGCATGGAAAGCGGACGAACTCGAAAAGATTCCCTGACCCCCGTTACCTAACCCATCCCTTATGCCGAGTGGCAAAAAAAGGAGGTGAGTGCAGTCTACGATCGTAAAACCTTCGCGCCGCATGATAAACTGGCTAAAAGTTATACACTAACCCGCACGCCTGCAGGCTCGTAGACTACACTCACCTCCCTGATCCCTTTTGACGGATTCTCTGCTGCCCTAATCTATCACTAAGTCTCCCAGTGGTTCGTTCCACAGCCCGGTGAATTGACCTTGCTTTCAAAGGGTTAACCTCGGCGATACGATCTCCTCTTCTTGCTAAAAATTTGGATCATTTGAAAACTGTCGACGTGCTGTACTGGTAGTTTGATGAAAGACAATTTTTATCGTAGGAATCCATCAGCACACCCGTCAAAACGCTTAACAAAGAACGGTTGTTGAGACTCAATAGGAGGCTTTTCTTCCACTATCTGGCACTCGAAACAACGACGAAATTCAATTCGTTGTCGTAAGCATTGTGGGGTTTCCTTAGGGGAGCAAAGGGAATAACTACGTAGAAAAAACTACGTAGTTTTGACCTAAGTCGGTTTTTAAAGGGTATTCGTCGAGTATGAAATCACTCCGCGATTCCAAACTTTAAGGCAAGTGTTGTTAAGCCAGCCATGTCAGATATCCCCAGTTTTTTGTACACCGTTCGACGGTAGTGACGAGTGGCAAAGGTCGAGACGTTCATTGAGGCTGCGATATCATCAGGAGGTAAACCGGAGGTCACCAAACAAAAATAATGTCGCTCGCGATTCGTCAACGAGGGCCATAGCGGAGGCAGCTTCGTTTCATTAAGAAAGGAGATGACGTCGGGGCTGAGATAGCGTGTCCCAGAAAACACCGTTTTGATTGCTTCGACGTAATCTGAAACAGCCGATTGCTGAGGCAACAAGCCATTGACATCTGAGGAGTGGAGTGTGAGGACGATCGCCTTGCTGGGATCAGGGATGAATACGAGGGTGGGAAGACCGAGGAGATGCCACTGAAAATTCTGGGTTTTAACTCTTTGGGAATTGTAAGCCACCAATGCCAGATCAGCCTGAAGCGAAGGGAGCTCGGTCAACGCTTGAGCGATTGAATTGAATTCACCGACAATCACAATGGTCGGATGAGGTTTTAGAATACTGCGAATCCCTTCGCGGACAATGGGTTCGTTATCGATCAGCGCAACGCGGATGATTTCAGAGGGGTTACTCATGAATCACTGCGAGAACTGCACCGTGATCTCGGTACCGTGACCCTCCACGGATTGAATGGAACAGATACCACCGACAGCCACTGCACGCTCGCGAATATTGATGAGACCGATCCCTTGTTTTCGAGGATGAAGATGTTGTTGGTTCCCCGATGAGAATCCTTTCCCATCATCGTGCACGGTGAGGAGTAGGCTCGAGGCTTGAACCGTCAATTCCACCCTCACGGTTCGCGCATCAGCATGCCGTTCGATATTGGTTAACGCTTCCTGAATAATTCGGTAGATCGGCAATTCT